>JBKBTU010000145.1:0-6736 GCA_046290715.1 Sphingomonas sp.
CGACCTTGCCGCCGCGGCGCAGATCTCGGTCGCCGACTATCTCGGCGGTATCGACTGGAAGGGGCACGAGCAGACCGCGCGCTGGTACCGCGGGTTCAAGAGCCGCCCGAGCTTCCGCCCGCTGCTGTCCGAACGGATGGAGATGATCGGCCCCCCGGCGCATTACGACAATGTCGACTTCTGACCCGCTGAGCTTCGCCGAATTCGAGCGCGTCGACATCCGCGTCGGCACGATCGTCTCTGCCGAAGCCTTTCCGGAGGCGCGCAAGCCGGCGATCAAGCTGCGCATCGATTTCGGCGAGGCGATCGGCATCAGGAAATCGTCCGCGCAGATCACCGATCATTATGCGCCTGAGGCCTTGGTCGGACGGCAGGTGGCGGCGGTGGTGAACTTTCCGCCGCGCCAGATCGGGCCGTTCATGTCCGAAGTGCTGACGCTCGGCTTTCCCGATGAGTACGGCAAGGTGGTGTTGATCGCCCCCAGCCTGCCGGTTCCGAACGGCGGCCGCTTATTCTGACGTCGGGCGCTCTAGCAGCGCCAGTGTCGCCGGATCGGGCGCACCGCCGAAGAAGCGATCCATTGCGGCATCGAACGGCGTGCGATCGTCGGCCACCGCGGCGAACAGCGTCATCGACGAGCGCAGCTTGATCGCGTCGACGCCGCCGAGGATGGCCTCGGCGCTGCCCGGCGCGGCGACGACCGCCGCAGTCGCCTCGGCCAGCCGCGCGCCGAGCACCGGATGGGCAAGGTACGCGCGCGCCTCCGCGGCATCGCGGATCGCATAATGGCGTGCGATATCGCTGCGACCCAGTCCGGCGATCTGCGGAAAGACGAACCACATCCAATGGCTCGTCTTCCTGCCGCGGCGCAATTCGGCCAATGCCTGCGGCCAGACGGTCGCCTGTGCGGAAACGAAACGATCGAGCGATAGGGTGGTCATTCCCCCGGCAACCGTCGAGCGCCAGCGGCGTTCCCCCTTCCATGCGCCACTCGTCTCTCGTCATGCTGGCTTCCGTCCTGCTGCTCGCCGGGTGCGGCAGCGGCAAGCGGGCCGACAGCGCCGCCAACGACACCGCTGCCGCGGCCTTCGTCCCACCGGCGACGCAACCGCCCAAGCCGCTGCCGGGCCAGGCGAATTCCAATCCGATCACCGCCTATGTCGGCAAATATCCGGGCGATACGGTGGATGGTGTCGGCTTCTACGATCGCACGGAGGTGTCGCGGGCGTTGATCGACGCAGTCGGGGACGAAAAATTACGGCACCGCATCACCTCGCGCGAGGCAGTGACCGTCCCGATCTTCCGAGCGGCGGATGGACGGATCGCCGCACATGGCTGCGAACCGCACAATTGCGGCGACCAGGACTGGACGTTCTTCGTCGCGCCGGACGGCACCCATGGCGAAGCCTGTTATCACGACGCCGCGTCGATGGGCGCGGCCAGCCGCTGGTATGCGGCGGGCACCGCCCCCGCCAGCCGCCCCGGCGATTGTCCACAGGAGTAGCGCCCATGCTCGAACACGTTCCCGCCTGGCTCGGCAAGGCACTGGGCGACGTCCGCGCCGGCACCGAAAAGCTGGCGATCGTCCGGATGGGACTCGCGGCCGGCATGCCGGCATTGCACGTGACGAGCCCGGCGTTCGCCGACGGCGGACGGCTCCCGGAGCGCTTCACCGCAGATGGAGAGGGCGTCTCGCCCCCTCTGCTCTGGACGGAGGTACCCGAGGGAACGGCGCACCTGGCGCTGCTGGTCGAAGATGCGGACGCACCGGCACCGCAGCCGTTGGTGCATGCGGTCGTGTGGGCGATCCCGGCGGATGCGGGAGGCCTGAGCGAAGGCGCGATCGTTCGCGACGCGGGCTCACCCGGCGAACGGGATGTGGGGCGGAATTCCTATTTCCAGGAGGGCTGGCTGCCGCCGGACCCACCCACCGGCCACGGCGCGCACCGCTATACCTTCCAGTTGTTCGCGCTCGATGCGGGCGCGGGCGAACCGGGTGAGACGCCGGGGCGAAGCGCGATCGTGGAAGCTATGGCGGGGCATGTGCTTGCCGCGGGCGTGCTGGTCGGGCTGTACAGCCGGGGCGAGGAAGCGCCGGTCGGTCCCGTCGGATCGGCGGCGACCGCCTGACGCGAGGCGGCTGAGCAAGCAAGTCGATGGAGGGCGACCCGGCGATGTGCGCCGGGTCGATGCCGCTCGATCGCGTCAGCCGGCGATGATGCCGCCCTGGCTGGCGATGACGAGGACGGTCGTCGCGAAGGATGCGAGACCGAGGAAGAGGCTGCGATACATGGGCGTTACTCCCTTGGTGAGGCTGCCGATCAGGCGATCGGCAGGACGGGCACGGCAGCGCTGACGGCGACCGCAGCGAAGGCGAGGGCGGCGACGACCGAGAAAGCGGCGCGCTGGGCGAGTTCGAAACGGATGAGCATGTTCGTGATCCCTTTTGCTATCGGGGCGAACCGTTCGCCGCCGATGCCAGGGTCATTGCAGCCACCGTGCCAATTTAGCTAAGTGCCTGTTTACACGCATCTTTGTCGCTACAGGCCGTTAAGGTTGGTGTGTTTTGCGGCAGATGATCGGAAATTGCGCCAACCTCAGGCGGCGCACACCCGGTCGCGGCCTTCGGTCTTGGCGGTGTAGAGCAAGCGGTCGGCACGGTCGAACGCGCCGGTGATCGTCTCGCCGGCATGGACTGCGGTGACGCCGATCGACAGCGTCACCTGGCCGAGCGGCTTGTCCGTTTCGCGCAACCGGAAGCGCTTGGCGGCGATGACGCTGCGCACCCCGTCGAGATGCGTCGCGGCATCGGCGAGGTCGATGCCCTTCAGCAGGATGGCGAATTCCTCGCCGCCGTGACGCACGACGAGATGGGCATCGCATTCCTCGGCGAGCGTGCGGCCGACCGCACTCAGCACCCGGTCGCCGACCTGATGGCCATGGGCATCGTTGATCCGCTTGAATCGGTCGATATCGCACACTGCGAGGCAGAAGGGGCCGTCGCGGTCGCGGCGGATCGCGAAGGCTTCGTCGAACGCTCGCCGATTCGGCAGGCCGGTGAGCGCGTCCCGGCGCGCGGTATCGTTCGCCTCCGCAAGCTTTGCACGCAGCGAATCGGCCTCGTCCGTGGCATGTGCCAGCCGGACTTCCGCGTCGCGGATGCGGCCCAGCATCGTGCCGGTGATGCGCGCGATCTCGTCGAGGCCGGCGGTGGCCTGGCTCATCGGGGCGGTACGTTCGATCGCCGCTGCGCTCTGCGCGAGGTCGCGGCCGAAGCCGCGCGTCTCGTCCTGCATCGCTCGCATCATCGTCGCGAAGTCATCGACCTGCGCCTGTGTCGCCGCGACCAGTTCCACCGCTTCGTCTTCGACACGGGTGGCGTAATCCGGAACGTCTCGACGGGGCGGCGCCTGTGTCTCGGCGACGGGGCCGCCGGCGACGACGGTGCCGCCGAGTTTCTCGATATCCGACCGGCTGAGCCGGAAGCCGCCGTCGGTGAGACGCGCGACCGCCTGCGCGATCGCGCCATCCGGATTGGTGATGACGTCATAGGCGAAGGCGTAATGCGCGGGCTCAGGGCTCAGTCCCTGATCCGCAAGAAAGGCGCCGATCTGCGAGAACAGATCGCGCTTTTCGTCCTTTCTTGCTGCGAACGGCCCGCGCATGCCCCACCCTTTGATCTCAGCGGCGATATATCCCGTATTGGTTATTGTACCGTTTCGCTTCGGTCAGGAATGGGCGAGCTTCCGCACCGCGGCGAGCGTCAATGCGACGTGCTGCGCCGGATTCATGTCGTCATGGACGAAGGCGATGCGACCGTCCTTTCCGATGACGTAGCTGGTGCGCTTGGTCAGAGCGCGGCCGCCGGCATTCAAGGCGACATCATAGTTGCGGATGACCGCTGGGCCGGCGCTGGCGACGGCGAACTTCCCGGCGCATTTTTCGCTCGAGAAGCGCTGCAGCGTCGGGACGTCGTCCGCCGACATGCCGATCACGGTCGCGCCCGCCTTCCGGAAATCGGGCACCGCCTCGGCAAAGGCGTGCGCCTCGGCGTTGCAGCCGCCGGTGAACGCGGCGGGGAAGAAGTAGAGGACGACCGGCCCCTTCTTCAGCTGCTGCGCGAGGTCGATGTTGACCACCTGCCCGGCCACGGCGCCACGGGTCGTGAAGGTCGGTGCCTTCGCGCCGACGGCGAGGCCCGCGGCGGTGGCGGGAGCGGCGGCGAGCGCGACGGCGGCAAAGGCGGTGAACGGGCGCATGACGGATCCTCTTAGAGTCTGCGCGCACCCTAGCGTGGCCGCCACGCAGGCGATAGGGCGGGCGCCACATGCCGATCACCCCCGCCGACATCCAGCTCGCCAGCCGCCTCGCCGATGCCGCAGGCGCCGCCATCCGCCCCTATTTCCGCGGGCAGTTCGATGCCGAACTGAAGGATGATCGCTCCCCGGTCACCAGGGCCGACCGCGAGGCCGAGGCGGCGATGCGCCGGCTGCTCGATGCGGAGGCGCCCGGCGACGGCGTGATCGGCGAGGAATATGGCACCAAACCGGGGGTAACCGGCCGCCAGTGGGTGCTCGATCCGATCGACGGGACGCGCAGCTTCACCGTTGGCCGGGCGATCTTCGGGACGCTGATCGCCCTCGTCGAGGATGGCTGGCCCTTGCTCGGCATCATCGATCAGCCGGTGCAGCGCGAGCGCTGGGTCGGTGTCGCCGGCCGGCCGACGACCTTCAACGGCAAGCCTGCCCGCACGCGACCCTGCCCGCAGCTGGAGGGCGCGATCCTCGCGACCACCAGCCCGCACCTGTTCGCGGAAGGCGACGTGCCGCATTACATGGCGCTCGTCGCGGCGGCATCTGGCGGCCATGCGCGGCAGGGGCCGGTCTACGGCGGCGACTGCTACAACTACGGGCTGCTCGCGAGCGGGCATCTCGACATCGTCGCCGAATCGGGGCTGCAACTCTACGACTTCGCCGCGCTGGTCCCGGTGGTCGAGGGGGCCGGCGGGCGGATGTGCGACTGGAACGGCGACCCGCTGACCGCGGCGAGCGCCGGCCACGTGCTGGCGATCGGCGATCCGGCGCGGACCGACGACGTGCTCGAAGCGATCCGGGCGACCGCGCACGAGCACTGAGGCGGGCGTTTACCGATCCCAGGGAAAGCTCAGCGTGGGCCTGCTGGCATAGCGGGTCATCGCCAACGTCAGCCGCGCGCCGCAGCCCGGTTCGAGCCGCACCGTCACGTCGCGCCCCCCGATCGAATGGGCGACGCCGCTCAGCGTCAACGCTTCAATACGGTGTTCGGCATAGCTGCCGCCCTGGATCACGACGGTCCGCGCGGCGTGGCCGATGTTGACGAGCGTCACCTCGGTCGAACGGTCGCCCAGCGCATGGACCAGCGCTGCGACATCGTCGGGAACGCCGGCGCGGCGGCGGTCGGCGTCGAAATAGCGCAGGCGGCAATGCAGAGGGACCCCGCCCTGCGGCGGGCTGGTCGGCGACCAGGGCGGTCTCGCGATGTGGAGGCCGCCGGTCATCGTCTGGATGAGCGCGGTCGCGCTCGCCGGATTGATGTCGATCGTCCAGTCGGCGAGGCGCTGCATCCGGGTCGTCCGGTCCTGCTCGCGCAACGTGACCCGCTCGGCGACGCGGTCGAGGTCTGCGGCGAGTGCCTGCTCGGGATAGTTCGGGTTGCGGCCGTGGAGGAAGTCGATCCACGGATGCTCGCCCGCCGCGGCGAGATCGGCGGGGTCCTGCGTCGCGTACCAGATTTCGAAGCCGCTCTGCCGATAGGCGCCGGGCTTCCACCCGTACCAGCCATCGGGGCCATACATGGTCGGCGCGGACAGCACCCCGTCGATCCGCTTCGCCGCGGCGTTGATGCGCGCATTCTGCCGGCGCCAGAGGTGGATGTATTCGCGGTCGCCGGTCAGCAACAGGCCGTTGTAGAAGGCGGTGATCGACCGCGGCACCCGGTTGCGGTTCTCACGCTTTCCCGTCTGCGGCACCCGCGGCGAGAAGCCCCAGCCGTAGACGCCGCGCCACCAGTCCGTGCCGACCGTGCCGTCGAGACCGACGAAGCTCGGCACGATGTCGCCATTGGCGCGGGCGCGGTCGACCCAGGCGTCGAGATAGGCGAGCGCCCAGCCGCGATACCGCTCGCCGGCGCCGAGCGCATAGGCGTTGAGGCCGAGCGTCGTTGCCTGCAGGTTGAGCGGATTGTCGCCGGCGACGTCGCCATATTCGTCGTAATGGGCGAGCGTCTGCGCGTAGCTCTGCTCGCCATGCTCCATGTGGAAGGCGCTGGTGTCGAACGGGTCGCCCGCCCAGTCGAGCGGCGTCGCCCTGCGCAGCATCGGCCCCCGGCTGCCGTTGAGGACGCTGCGGATGATCCGCCTCTGCGGATCGTAGTTGGCGACGGTCGGGTCGCGGCCGGTGTAGAAATCGGCAAAGCGGCGGGTGCGTGCGATGAGCTTCGCATCGCGCGGCGCGCTCATCCCCATGACGTTGAAGGTGGTGAGGCCCTCGCTGTTGTGCTGCCAGTCCATCTGCACGGGAAATTCGCGGTAATACATGCCTTGGCGGGCGATCGGCACGTCGACGGTACGCGCCGCGGTATATTGCCTCAGGTGGCCTTCCCAGAAGCGCTGCGCCAGCGTCAGCAGTCGGTCGGGCGCACCCAGCGCGTGCAGCGTCACCCAGTCGTTGGTCGCCTCCGCCGCGTCGTCCGGCCCGTC
>JBKBTU010000146.1:0-6735 GCA_046290715.1 Sphingomonas sp.
GTCGCGGCGAGCCAGCGCGCCAGCCGCTCGCGCACCGCCTCGCGCTGCGGCTTGGCGAGGCAGTCGAGGTCGCGGTGCAGCGTCAGCTGCGGGCGCGCGAGCGACGGGCCCGGCGCGAGGTCCGCGACGCGATGCCCGCCCCACAGGATCGTCGGCCCGTCTAGCGAAAAGGCCTGGTCCTCGGCCGCGACCAGCGCCTCCGCCCGACGACCGCGTTCGCCGACCAGCCGCTTTTCCGCCGCGGCGAGCAGCAGCCGGCGATCGGCGGCGCGCGCGGCGGGATCGACGGTGAAGCGGAAACCGTCGAGGCGGCCGATCGCGTGATCCTCGACCAGCACCTCGCCCTCCGCACCGATCGTCACCGGCAGCAGGCTGGCGTCGGCGCCGATCTGGCGGATCAGCGCGGTGGTGCGCTTGTCGACGAACCGCTGCGTCAGGCTGGCGTGCAGGCCGTCGGACAAGCGCTCCTCGATCGCCCGGGTGCGCTCGGCGGCCTGCGCGGGGTCGGCGAGCCAGTCGGCGCGCTGCGCGATATAGGCCCAGCTGCGGATCGCCGCGATCCGCCCGGCGATCGTCTCGACGTCGCCGGCGATCGTGTCGAGCCGCGTCACCTCGTCGGCGAACCATTGGTTGGGCACCACCATCCGGCCTTCGGACAGATGGCCGAAGATGCGACTGACGAAGCGCGCATGCGGGTCGATCCCGACCTTGCGGAAATCGGGCAGCCCGCACGCCGCCCACAGCCGCTTGACCATCGCGGGGCCGCGGGCGCGCTCGCGCACCCAGGCCTCGTCCGCGAGCCGCTTGAGCACGAGCAGATCGGTGGCGGGCGGTGCGGCGAGCAGCACGCCCGGCTCGGGCCGCCGCTCCAGGCTGGCGATCAGCGCGTCGATGCCCGAAAAGTCCGGATCGCCGTTGCGCCAATAGAGGTGCTCGATCGGCGGGAAGCGATGCTCCTCGATCGCGAACACCTCTTCCGGCAGGAACGCGCCCGGCCCTTCCTCGGTCACCGCGCCGAACGTGCCGTCGCGCTGGTGGCGTCCGGCGCGCCCGGCGATCTGCGCCATCTCGGCGACCGTCAGCCGCCGGTTGCGGCGGCCGTCGAACTTGTGGAGGCTGGCGAAGGCGACATGCGCCACGTCCATGTTGAGGCCCATGCCGATCGCGTCGGTGGCGACGAGATAGTCGACCTCGCCCGCCTGGAACATCGCGACCTGCGCGTTGCGGGTACGCGGGGAGAGCGCGCCCATCACCACCGCAGCGCCACCGCGCAGGCGCCGCAGCATCTCGGCGACCACATAGACCTCTTCGGCGCTGAACGCGACGATCGCCGAGCGCTTGGGCAGCCGGCTGATCTTCTTCGCGCCGGCATAGGTCAGGCGCGAGAAGCGCGGCCGGCCGATGATCTCGGCATCGGGAATGAGGTCGCGGATCATCGGCCGCAGCGCCTCCGATCCCAGGATCATCGTCTCCTCGCGCCCGCGCCGGCGCAGCAGCCGATCGGTGAAGACGTGGCCCCGCTCGGCATCGGTGCCGAGCTGCGCCTCGTCCAGCGCGACGAACGCGGCGTCGTGCTCGGGCATCGATTCGGCGGTGCACAGGAACCAGCGGGCGTTCGGCGGGACGATCTTCTCCTCACCGGTCACCAGCGCGACCTGCTCCGGCCCCTTCAGCCGGACGACGCGGTCATAGACCTCGCGCGCCAGCAGCCGCAGCGGAAACCCCATGATCCCGCTCGAATGCGCACACATCCGCTCGACGGCGAGATGGGTCTTGCCCGTATTGGTGGGTCCAAGGACCGCGGTGACCGCCGCTTTCATGCCCCCAACATCGGGGCTCGCGACGCTTCGCGCAATGAGGCAGATCGATCGCCGGTCGCGGGAGCGGACCAGCGTCTGCCGCAGCCGCGAAACGCCTCGTCGCACGGCGAGTCGCGGCTACCCGCGGTTAATTTGACTTTCAACTTTTGCCCCCACAACGCTGCCACCCAGCGCCGGGGGGGATGACGGCGAAACGATCTGAAGAGGCGCCGTTTTCCGCGTGTTCCTACGCAACGATCAGGGATGGGAACTGGCCGGCGGCACCGCCGCGCGGCCGTTCGGCCGTGCGCCCGCGGTGGCCAAGGACCTCGGCCGCATCGATCGCCTGCGCGGCGCCGCCGCCGGGATCGACTGGGCGCCCGACCTCGGCGCGCAGATCGGCAGCCGCGACTGGTGGCGCGGGCTCGCCACCTTCACCGCGCTTGCCGGCGCCGCCTGGTGGCTGTCGCCGGGCCTGCATCCGCTCACCGGCGCGACGCCGGCACCGCTTGCCGGCACCGCCTGGGAAGACGCGCGCGGTCAGGCGATCGCGCCGCTCGCCTGGGGCGGCGACACCGGCCACCGCATGGCGGCGAACGACCTCGTCGCGCCCCTCGCCGAGGCGCCCGAACGTCCCACCGTCGACCTGTCCGCGACGCTCGGCGAAGGCGACGATTTCGGCCGCATGCTGATGCGCGCCGGCGTCGGCCGCGGCGATGCGCGCGCCGCTGCCGATCTCGTCGGACAGGCGGTCGCGCTGGATGCCATCCAGCCGGGCACGCGCATCGCGCTGACGCTCGGCCGCCGCCCGGCGAAGACGGTGGCCCGCCCGCTCGAAAAGCTCGCGCTGCGCGCGCGCTTCGACCTTGCGTTGACGCTCGACCGGGCCGGCAGCGGCCTCGTCATGACCCGCCAGCCGATCGCGATCGACGCGACGCCGCTGCGCATCCAGGGTCTCGTCGGCTCCAGCCTGTACCGGTCGGCACGCGCGGCCGGCGCCCCTGCCCGTGTCGTCGAAAGCTATATCAAGGCGCTCGCGACGCGCCTGTCGATCGGTCGCGACGTCACCGCCGCCGACAGCTTCGACCTCATCGTCGAACAGGAACGCGCCGCGACCGGCGAGGTGCGGCTCGGCGACCTGCTGTTCGCCGGCATCGATCAGGGCCGCCGCAAGGTGCAACTCGTCCGCTGGGACGACGGCGGCAGCCGCGGCGACAAGGCCGCCTGGTTCGACGCGCACGGCCAGAGCGAGCGCCACGGCTTCATGGGCATGCCGGTGGCGGGCCGGATCACCTCGTCGTTCGGCTATCGGATGCATCCGCTGCTCGGCTATCTCAAGATGCACAAGGGGCTCGACATCGGCGCGCCTTACGGTGCGCCGATCTACGCCGCGCTCGACGGCGTCGTGCAGGGCGCCGGCCGCTCCGGCGGCTACGGCAATTTCGTCAAGCTGGTGCACGGCGGCGGGCTCGCCAGCGGCTACGGTCACATGAGCCGCATCGCCGTGTCGCGCGGCGAGCGCGTCCGGCAAGGCCAGGTGATCGGCTACGTCGGCTCGACCGGCCTGTCGACGGGTCCGCACCTGCACTGGGAAGTCTGGCGCAACGGCCAGACGATCAATCCGCGCTCGATCAGCTTCGCCAGCGTCCAGACGCTGTCCGGCGAGGCGCTGCGCCGCTTCAAGGCGCGCGTCGCGAGCCTCCTATCGGTGAAGGTCGGCCACCCCTAAGCTCGTCCCCCGCAAGGGGGAGGACCGAAGCCTACCGCCCCTGCGCGCGCCAGCGCATGATCGTGCGCTGGATGATCGAATCCTCGCCGCCCACATCGCGCCACAGCTGCGAGAACAGCGGATCGCCCGACGCGGGACGCTTGCTTTCTTCGAGCCCGTCGAAGCTGACCCGGATCGGCACCGCGACGCCCTCGCCGCAGATGATGCATTCGCGGTTGCGCAGCGCCGGAATCGAATCGAGGAACCCGCGCGCGCCCTCCGGCATCGCGGCGCGCACGAACGCCTGGTCGCGTTCGTTGTTGAGGCGCATCGCGATGATCGTGCCGCATTGCGACAGCACGCCTTCCTCGAGGTCGGAGGGACGCTGCGTGATGAGGCCCAGGCTGACGCCGTATTTGCGGCCTTCCTTGGCGATCCGGCCGAGGATGCGCCCGACCGAGGCGCTGCGCCCCTGCGTCACGTTGCCGCTCGGAATGTAGCGGTGCGCCTCCTCGCAGACGAGCAGGATCGGCCGCTGCGGCTCGTTCCGGGACCAGATCGCGAAGTCGAACGTCATGCGGCTCAGCACCGCGACGACCACCGACGTGATCTCGGACGGCACGCCCGAGACGTCGACGATCGAGATCGGCCGCCCGTCGCCCGGCATGCGAAAGATGCGGGCGAGGAAGTCGGCCATCGTATCGGCGACGAGCATGCCGGAAAACATGAAGCCGTAGCGCGGATCGGCCTTGATCTCGTCGATCTTGGTCTTGAGGCGCAGGTAGGGCGCGGTGTCGCCCGCCCGGTCCATCTTGCCCATCTCGAGGCTGATGAGGTTGGTGAGATCGCTCAGCAGATACGGGATCGGCGCGTCGACCGTCAGTTTGGCGATCTCCTGCCCGAGCCGGTTCTTGGCACGCGCCATCAGCAGGCACTTGGCGAGGATGTCGGCATCCATCTGCCGGTCGGCGCCGCTGGTGGTCAGGAAGACCTCGCAATGCTCCTCGAAGTTCATCAGCCAGTACGGCATCTGCAAATTGCTGACGTCGTAGATCGCGCCGTTGCCGCGGAAGGCGGCGGCATATTCGCCGTGCGGATCGATCATCACAATATGGCCCTGCGGCGCGAGCTCGCAGATGCGGTGCAGGATCAGCGCGGCGCTGGTCGATTTGCCGGTACCGGTCGAGCCGACGAGCGCGAAATGCTTGCCGAGCATCGCATCGACGTACAGCGAGGCGCGCACGTCGCGGGTCGGATAGACGCTGCCGATCTGGATATGTGGCTGGTCCGCCGCCGAATAGATCTGCTTGAGGTCCGCGGTCGCGACCGGGAACACCTCGCAACCCGGAATCGGATAGCGCGTCACGCCGCGACGGAAATTGTAGAGCTTGCCGGTCAGCCGCTCCTCGTCGCCTTCGCCCAGGAAGTCGATCTCCGCGGCGACCCAGTCGTTGGCGCCATCCTGCAGCACGAGGCTGCGGACATTGGCGACGAGCCACGAGCCGCCGACGCGCATCTTGATCTGGCCGCCGACCTGGCCCGCAGCGGCGACGACCGGGTCGCCGTCCTGCGCCATCAGGTCGAGCGCGTTGCGGTCGAACAGCACCCGGCTGCCGCCACCGCCGACCGCCAACACGCAGCCGATCGGCGCCATGCCCAGTGCGACGCCGCCCAGCGGGGCGGCGGCAAGCGGCACCGCGTCGGCGAACGCGCCCGGCCTCGGCATCTCGGTCATCACCATCGGTCCTTGTCCATTCCGGACGGGACATAGACGGGCAGCTGTTAAGATACGGTAATTGCTCGCCTCATACCCGACGGGCGATCCATCCTGCGGCAAGGCCGAGACCGATCGACAGCGCGACCGCGACCAGCCCATAGGCGATCGACCGCCGTTCGGCGGCGCGCGCGACGAATCGCTCGAACCCCGATTTGCGGATGTCGATGTCGCGCACCGCCGCCGCCAGCACCCGCCCGTCGCGGATCAGAAAGGTTTCGGCGGTGAAGCGCCCGACCGGGACACGCGCCGGGATCGTCAGCCGGGCGCGGTAGAGCACGCCATCGGTGATCTCGACCGCATGCGGCGCCTCGACATAGAGGCCGGCCCGCCGCCTGAGGTCGACCAGCCCCTGCTGGAAGCGCTGCTCGACCGAACTCACCGCGTTCGACCCCGGCGAGAGTTGCAGGCTGCCGAGTCCCAGTTCGTAGATCGCGCGCGTCCGCTCGTCGACGATCCGGCGGATCGGCCGGGACGAGGCGAGCGCGTAGAAGCTCGGCGCCGAACTGTAGCGCAGATGCTCGGCATTGACCCAGATCCCCGCGACCTTCTGCTTCTCGCGCACCACGACCGATTGCGTCGGTCCCTTGACCACGACGACGATGTCGGCCGGCGATGCGCCGCGCGGCAGCCGCCCGCCCGGATAGAGGATCGCACCGAACAGCAGCAGTTCGGCGCCGGTGAAACTGTAGGCGATCTCGATGTCGCGTTGCGACACGTCCGGCACCAGGACGGGCTTGTCGGAGACCGGGGGCGCCTGCGCGCTCAGCAGAGGCGCGAGCAGCAGGAGCGGCAGCGCGCGCCTCACGTCAGCTCGACCGTGAAGATCTCCTCCGGCCGCCAGACGAGGCCGAGAAGGATACGCAGGCCGACGAGCAGCACCATCACCGCCAGCGCCAGGCGGAGATATTCGGGCTTCACCTTGGTCGCGAAGCGTGCGCCGATCTGCGCCCCCGCGACCGAGCCGACCAGCAGCAGCCCGGCGAGCACGATGTCGACCGCCTTGGTGGTGGTGGCGTGCACCATCGTCGCCACCGCGGTGACGAACAGCGTCTGGAACAGCGAGGTGCCGACGACCACGCTCGTCGCCATGCCGAGCAGGTAGATCATCGCCGGCACCAGGATGAAGCCGCCGCCGATACCGAGCAGGATGGTGAGGATGCCCGTGCAGAAGCCGAGCAGCAGCGGCGCGAGCGGCGAGATATAGAGGCCCGAGGCGTAGAAGCGCGTCCGCAGGGGCAGCGCGGCGACCAGGGGGTGGTGGCGCCGCTTGCGGGGCTTCGCCAGGCGGCGGCCCTTCGCGACCCCGATCGCGCCGATCGATTCGCGCGCCATCAATGTCCCGATCGAGCCGAGCATCAGCACGTAGAGAATGTTGATCACGACATCGATCTGGCCGAGCGCCTGAAGCAGGCGGAACAAGGCCGCCCCGATCAGCGCGCCGACCACCCCGC
>JBKBTU010000147.1:0-4540 GCA_046290715.1 Sphingomonas sp.
GGCATAGCTGTGGAGGAAATAGGCCTCGCCCGCCGGCACCAGCGGATGCTCGCCCAGCGGCACCACGTCGTTCCAGCCCATATGGGGGACCTTCGCCTCCATCGTGCCGGGCTCGAGCCGGCGCACCCGGCCGCGCACCCAGCCGAGGCCGCGATGCTGGCCCATCTCTTCCCCCACGTCCGCCATCAGCTGCATGCCGACGCAGACGCCCAGGAACGGCGCGCCCTCGTGCCGGACGCGACGCTCCATCGCCTCGACCATGCCGGGGACGCCGCGCAACGCGGCCGCACAGGCGCCGAACGCGCCGACGCCGGGCAGCACGATGCGCTCCGCCTTCGCCACCACATCGGGATCGGCGGTGACGGCAAGGTCGGTCGCGCCCGCCGCACGCAGCGCATTCTCGACCGAATGGAGGTTGCCTGCGCCGTAATCGATCAGCGCGATGGTCATGACAGCAGGTCGGCGAGCGGCGTCGCCGCCATGCTCGCGGTGAAGGGCGTGATCTCGGCGGTGGCCAGCCCGCGCGCGACGAACGGGTCACGCGCGACGAGCGCCTCCACCTCGGCCTTCGAGCCGATCGCGATGACGATGCCGCCGGTGCGCGGCTGCTTGCGGCCGGAGGCGAGCAACAGGCCGTTGGCATAGGCATCGCCCAGCCAGTCGACATGGTCGCTCATCACCGCGTCGATCGCGTCGAGGTCGGCGCCATAGGTCAGCGACACGATGCACAGCGTGATGCCCGGACGGATGAAGCGCTCGCTCACAGCACGCCCTTCGTCGAGGGGATGGCATCCGCCTTGCGCGGGTCGATCTCGACCGCGGCCCGCAAAGCGCGGGCGAGGCCCTTGAACGCGCTCTCGACGATATGGTGGTTGTTGCTGCCGTAGAGCGTCTCGACGTGCAGCGTGATGCCCGCGGTCTGCGCGAAGCTGTGGAACCAGTGTTCGATCAGCTCGGTATCGAGTTCGCCGAGGCGCGACACGGTGAAGCCGGTCTTCCACACCAGCCACGGCCGCCCGGAAATGTCGAGCGCGACGCGGGTCAGCGTCTCGTCCATCGGCGATAGCGCGTCGCCGTAGCGACGGATGCCGCGCTTCTCGCCCAGCGCCTGCGCGACCGCCTGGCCGAGCGCCAGCGCCGAATCCTCGACGGTGTGGTGGCCGTCGATGTGCAGGTCGCCGTCGACCTTGAGGTCGATGTCGATCAGGCCGTGGCGGGAAAGCTGCTCGACCATATGGTCGAGGAAGCCGATGCCCGTCTTGATTGCGTAAGTGCCGGTGCCGTCGAGATTGACGGTGACGTCGATCCGCGTCTCGGCGGTGGAGCGGTTGATGGTCGCGGTGCGCATGTCGGCTCGCCCCATACGTGCGAGTTACGGCACACACAATCTTGACCCGTGCGTTCGGGGCGCTACCCAAGGCGCATGACCGACGGCCTGCCCGATAGCCTTATTCCCTACGACGAGATCGTGCAGGAGGCGCTGCGCGCAGTGGTCGGCCGCGTGCTCGGCTCGGTCGCCGAATCGGGCGGCTTGCCCGGCGAGCACCATTTCTACATCACCTTCAAGACGCAGGCGCCCGGCGTCGACATCCCGCAGCGGCTGATCGAGCGCTTCCCCGACGAGATGACGATCGTCCTCCAGAACCGCTATTGGGACCTGACGGTGGACGAGCGGCGCTTCTCGGTGGGCCTGAGCTTCAACCAGGTGCCATCGAAGCTGGTCATCCCCTATTCGGCGATCACGGGCTTCCACGACCCCGCGGTCAACTTCGAGCTGCGCTTCCAGGCGACCGAAGGCCCCGGCGACGGACCCGAGCCGCACGACGAGGCGGAAAACGACGGCCCGAGCGTCACCCCCGCGGCGGACGGATCGAACGTCGTCAGCGTGGATTTCAAACGGAAGAAGTGAGCGAGCGATTTAGCGAACGCTAAATCGCGATCGCGCGAGCGGCGCGAACGCCCGGCCGGGCTCGGCAACGCCGAGCTTCGACGTCACGGGATGTACTCCCGTGACGGGTGGTGATGAGTGGGTGAGCTCCCCTCTCGCTTCGTCATCCCGGCGCAGGCCGGGATCCATGGACGCGGGGCGCCGATGGCGGAGAGTAATCGCCGGCGCCACCGAAACCGTGGATCCCGGCGTGCGCCGGGATGACGAAGGAAAGGTACGGACCAGAGGCAGGCAGCGGCCACGACCCAGCCGTCCAACCTCATCACGTGCGCAACCATCGCCGCCGCCGCCGGTTCACGCCCCATGACCACCCGCACCGAAACCGATTCGATCGGCCCGATCGAGGTCCCTTCGCAGGCCTATTGGGGCGCCCAAACCGAGCGCAGTCTCGAGAATTTCCCCTTCGGCCCGCGCGAGCGGATGCCGGTCGAGATCGTCCACGCGCTCGCCATCGTGAAGCAGGCGGCCGCGCGGGTGAACCGGCGCCACGGGCTTCTCCCCGAAAAGGCCGACGCGATCGAGGCCGCGGCTGCGGCGATCGCCGCGGGGGAGATGGACGATCAATTTCCGCTCGTCATCTGGCAGACGGGGAGCGGCACGCAGTCGAACATGAACGTCAACGAGGTGATCGCCGGCCGCGCCAACGAGGCGCTGACCGGTACGCGTGGCGGCAAGACGCCGGTACACCCCAACGACGACGTCAACCGCGGCCAGTCCTCCAACGACAGCTTCCCTACCGCGTTGCACGTCGCGGCGGCGCTGGCGGTGACGCGGCAGCTCTATCCGGCGCTCGACCGGTTGCACGACGCGCTGGCCGCGCGCGCTGCCGAGTGGGACGACCTCGTCAAGATCGGCCGCACGCACCTGCAGGACGCGACGCCGCTGACGCTCGGGCAGGAATTTTCGGGCTACGTCCAGCAGCTCGCCAATGCGCGCGACCGGATCGAGGGGACACTCGGCCGCAACGTCATGCCGCTGGCGCAAGGGGGCACCGCGGTCGGCACCGGCCTCAACGCCCCCGCCGGCTTCGCCGCGGATGTGGCGGCCGAGATCGCCGCGTTGACCGGACTGCCGTTCGTCACCGCGCCCAACAAGTTCGAGGCGCTGGCGAGCAACGACGGCCTCGTCGACCTGCACGGCGCGCTCAACGTGCTCGCGGTGGCGCTGACCAAGATCGCCAACGACATCCGCCTGCTCGGCTCGGGGCCGCGATCGGGGCTGGGCGAGCTCGAACTGCCCGCCAACGAACCGGGCAGCTCGATCATGCCGGGCAAGGTCAATCCGACGCAGGCCGAGATGCTGACGATGGTCGCCGCGCAGGTGATGGGCAACAACGTCGCGGTCACCGTCGGCGGCCTGCAAGGGCATATGGAACTCAACGTCTTCAAGCCGTTGATCGGGGCGAACGTGCTGCGCTCGATCGCGCTGCTCAGCGTCGGCATGACCAGCTTCGCCGAACGCACCGTCGACGGGCTCAAGGCGAACGCGACGCGGATCGCCGACCTCGTCGACCGTTCGCTGATGCTCGTCACCGCGCTGGCGCCCGAAGTCGGCTACGACAATGCCGCGAAGATCGCCAAGCACGCGCACCAGACCGGGCAGACGCTGAAGCAGGCGGGGCTCGACCTCGGCCTGGTCGACGAAGCGACCTTCGATCGGTTGGTGCGGCCCGAAACGATGATCGGGCGCCGAGCCTCGTAACGGGACCGTTACGGAACTTCCCCGCGCCTCGCGCGCTTGCCCTGACCAACGCATGAAGAGGGATGGACGTGAGCACGACGACCACGGGCGCGCTGATCGGTGCGGCGATCGATTCGATTTCGGGGGACGACGACAGCGTCGCCGACGGCGCGATCATCGGCGCGGTGACGGCCAACGTCCTGAAGGTCGTGCTGCCGCTCGCGGTCACCTATGCGGTGGGCTGGGCGGTGCTGCGGGGCGCCGAGCAGTTGAAGGACCAGATTTTCGGAAAGGTGGAATCATGATCGGCAAGATTATCGGTGCGCTCGTCGGGCGCGAACTCGACCGCCGCGACGGCGCAGGCGGGCTCAAGGGTGCGGCGATCGGCGCGTTGTCGATCGGTGCCATGCGGCGGATGGGCCCGCTCGGGCTGCTGCTCGGCGGCGGCTATGTCGCCAAGAAGGCGTATGATCGCCGCCGCGAGGCGAAGCGCGGCCAGATCTGAAACGGTGCCTTCGAACGAGTCGCTCTCAGCGAAGTAGCGCCTCGGTATCGTCACCCCGGCCGCAGGGCCGGGGGCCCGCTTCTTCTTCGTCGGTCGGTAAAATAGCGGGACCCCGGATCAAATCGGGGTGACGATCGGATTCCCGGATAGACCTAAGCCGACGTCTGCCAGATGCGGATCGCCTTGAGCGGAGCGATCAGCATGACGAGGTTGAGCGTCAGATTGTCGCGGATCGCGACCAGGGCGATCCCCTCCAGCGCGATCACAAGCCCAGCGGTGCCCCACCAGGGCAACCGCCGGGCGATCGCGAAGCCGAGCATCATGCAGCCGATATCGCTCAGCGAATTGAGCACGCTGTCGCCGCTATACCCCCAGGCCATCGTGACGCTGCGGTAGCGATCGATGAT
>JBKBTU010000147.1:4640-6735 GCA_046290715.1 Sphingomonas sp.
ATATCGCTCAGCGAATTGAGCACGCTGTCGCCGCTATACCCCCAGGCCATCGTGACGCTGCGGTAGCGATCGATGATGACAGGCGAATTCTCCAGTATCTCCCACCCGGCCTCGACAGCGACCGCGACGACCAGCCGTGCCGTCCAGGGCCAGCGCCGCAGCGCGAGCCAGCCGATCCCGTAGAAGAGCAGGCCGTGGACGATATGGCTGAGGCTGTACCAGTCGGCGATCTGCTGGCTGTTCTGGTCGGATCGGACGCTGCCGTGCCACAGCGCGACGGTGCCGCACGGGCAGATCGCGGATCGCCCCATCGCCAGCAGGACCGCGGCCGCGGTGATCAGGAAAGCGGCGATCAACCAGCCACTTTTCGCGGCGACTCGATCGCCGATGCTTGACGCCCGCCCCACCGCCACGCCACTAGCGCGCATGCCGTCGACCCTCCCCACCGATCCGCACAACTTCCGCCGCCGCGGCGTCCTGTTCGTGCTGTCATCTCCGTCCGGCGCCGGCAAGTCCACGATCGCGCGCAAATTGCTCGCCGACGAACCCGAACTCGGCATGTCGGTGTCGGCGACGACGCGGCCGATGCGACCGGGCGAAGTCGACGGCAAGGACTATCATTTCGTCGATCTCGAGGAATTCCGCCGCATGGTGGCGGAGGACGAGTTTCTCGAATGGGCACACGTCTTCGGCCATCGCTACGGCACGCCGCGTGCGCAGGTCGAGGCGATGCTGGCGGCGGGCAAGGACGTGCTGTTCGACATCGACTGGCAGGGGGCGCAGCAGCTGTTCCAGATCGCCGGCGGCGACGTGGTGCGCGTGTTCATCTTCCCGCCGTCGATGGAGGAATTGCGCGCGCGCCTGACCAACCGCAACACCGATTCGGCCGAGGTGATCGACGCGCGCATGGCGCGTGCCGCGAACGAGGTCAGTCACTGGGACGGCTACGACTACGTCCTGGTCAACGACGACGTCGAGCAATGCTTCCAGGGGGTCAAGACGATCCTCGCCGCCGAGCGACTCAAGCGCTCGCGCCAGACCGGGCTGATCGGCTTCATCCGCAAGCTGACCCGCGTCGCCGGCGCAGCCTGAAGCTCAGTCTAGCGCGCGCAGGAAGGTGACCGCCGCGTCATAGTCGCGGCGGCGGTGCTCGCGCGCCGCGACCGCGAGCGGATCGGCGCCCCATAGCGCGGCCTGCCAGTCCTCGTCGACGTGCGCGGCCGTCCAGAGAACGTCAGGCTCGCCCGCATGCTCGAGCAGCGCCAGCGCCAGCACCAGCGAACCGGTGATCGTCACCACCGGCGAAAGGCCGGCGAGGTAGAACGCATCCTGCGCCGCGACCGCTTCGCCGAGCCGCGCCAGCGTCGCCGCCGGCTGCGGACGGTGGATGATGCCGGCGGTCGGCTCGAAATGAACGTCGTAGCGTCCGCGTGCCCAATCGAGCCACGGATCCCACGCCTCACGCTGCCGCGCGACGAGATCATCGGGCGATTCGGCGCGATAGTAGAGAAGGTCGCTCTCGCCATAAGCGGCGAGGCCCGCGGCGAAGGCAACGGGGGCGGCGGCGATCCGGTCGATCGCCGCATTGGCAAGGCCGGTCAGCGGCATCGCGCGCGGGTCGAGCGTCTCCGGCACCGCGCGCCATTCCGCCGCCACCGCCTCCGCGAGCGCCGGTGTCGGCAGCACGAGCGGCGTGCGGCCGGGCGTGCGCACGGGGCGTCCGTCGAGCGTCACGCCGCGGTCGGCGTCGACCGCCACATCGGTCCAGAACCGCTTCATGGCCGCGGCGGCGTCCGCCAGCGGTGCGCAAGGCTGGCGGGCAGTATCGCGATCACCGCGAGCGCCGACAGCGTGATCGCGATGCCGAGCGCCTTGGTCGGCCAGTCGTGCGCGCGCGTCGCCAGCACCAGCCCGAACACCGCGCCGACGCTGCCGGCGATCCGGCTGCCGACCATCGCGAGCCAGCGCGTGCGGGCGGGATCGCCGCTCATGCCAGCAGCCCCGGCAGCGCCGCGACGCGATCCGCCACCACGTCCGCGCCGGCCTCAACCAGCTCGTGCACGTCGTGATAGCCCCAGGCGACGCCGACCGCGCG
>JBKBTU010000148.1:0-6715 GCA_046290715.1 Sphingomonas sp.
ATGCTCAACCAAGAGCTCGGGCGCACGCTGATCGAGAAGGATGCGCTGCTCGCGCAGAAGGACGTCCTGATGAAGGAGGTCAATCATCGCGTGCAGAACAGCCTGCAGCTGGTCGCCTCGTTCCTGCGGCTACAGGCCAAGACGACCAACGACCGGGCGGTCGCCGACCACCTTGCCGAGGCGCAGGCGCGGCTCGCCGCGGTGGCGCTCGTCCACCGGCGCCTGTATCGCGAGGATCAGGTCGAGAACATCGATCTGTCCCGTTACATCGACGACCTCGTCGCCGACATGCGGACTTCGCTCGGCGCCGACTGGGGACGGCACATCACGCTCGATCTGGCGCCGGTGCTCGTCCCCACCGATCGCGCCGTCAGCATCGGGCTGATCCTGACCGAGCTCGTCATCAACGCGACGAAATACGCCTATCCCGGTGGGGTAGGACCGATCGTCGTCGCGCTGGAGAGGCATGGCGCCAAGCTCCGCCTGATCGTCGCCGACGAGGGTCAGGGCAAGGACGGGGATACGGTGATCGGCACCGGCTTCGGCAGCCGCATGATGGGCGCGATGGTCGAGCGCCTGTCGGGCGTCCTCGAATATATCGACAATGCACCCGGCCTCCGCGCGATCGTGACGGTGCCGATCAGCGAAAGCTAGCGGCCGGCGAGCCTATACTGCGGCTCGCGTCGCGGTCGCCGCCTCTCCGTAAAGCGCGAAGGTTGCCTGCGCCCCCGCGACGGCCGCGGCGCGCCACGCCTCCCCTTCCTCACTGCCCCGTGCCTCGATCGCGGCAAGCAGCGTCCGCCACTCGCCCGCACGATGCCGAGAGGACAGGTAGGCGACCGGCAGTCCCGTCGGTACGCTGCGCGCCAGCAATTGACCGCCGAGCCGCGATCCTTCGATGACGTAGAGCGCGCCCCACCGCCCCGCCCCCGCCGTATCGAAGGCGAGCGGCGCGGGCAGCGCGAGGTTCAGGGCGGCGAGGTCCGCGGCGAGCGATTCCGTCCGCGGTCGCCAGTCCGGCAGCGCCGCTGCGTCGCCGTCCGCGTCCGGCCGTCGGAGAGCGGCCTCGACCGCCGGCAGCGCACGCGCGTGCGCGCTCAGGAAGCGTCCGTAATCGTCGGGATCGTCCAACGCGAAGCCGCCGAAGCGTACATCCACCGCCTGATGGTCCTCGGCGGTGGCGGCACGAAGCAGTTGCACGAACGACATGCGATCGCTCTGCCCTGCGGCGCTCTACCTGTCGAGCGGTCGTCACCGTACCATCCGCACCATCGCATCGGTCGACGATCGTACCGGTCGCGAATCGACAAACCGTCATCGTACCGTCATGCATGCGGGCCATGGACCCGTGCTCCACCCTCCCCCGATCGGAACCGGCCGTCGGCGGCCGCTCCGTTACGGAACGGTCGACGTGCCAGATTCGGCTTGCACGCCGCCCCGACCGGCCCCATGCGCCCCGCGCCATTATTCGAAAGGTCTCTTATGGTTGCCTGGTTCCAGGCGCTGATGCCGAAGCAGGGTCGGTTCTTCGAACAGTTCGAGGCGCATGCCGCCACGCTGGTCGCAGGGGCCGACGCGTTGCAGCGGCTGTTCAGCGGCGACGGCGCGATCGCGCAACATATCGCCGAGATCGTCGATCGCGAGCATGAGGCGGACGATATCACCCGCGACGTGCTGCAGGACGTCCGCCGCGTCTTCGTGACGCCGTTCGACCGCTCTGCGATCACGGACCTGATCGGCGTGATGGACGATTCGATCGACCAGATGAACCAGACCGCGAACACGATCGCGCTCTACGAGGTAACCGAGTTCGCGCCCGACATGCGCGCGATGGTCGATCTCGTCGTCGAGGCGGCGCGGGTCACCGCCGAGGCGATCCCGCTGCTGCGCAAACTCGATGCCAATGCCGCGCGCCTCCACGACCTCACCGCGCACCTCGTCCAGCTCGAAGGCCGCGTCGACGAGCATCATGCCCAGGGGCTCAAGGCGCTGTTCAAGGCGTGCGGCAACGACCAGCCGATGAAGTTCATCGTCGAGCGCGAAATCTACAGCCATCTCGAGCGCATCGCCGACCGGTTCGAAGACATCGCCAACGAGATCCAGGGTCTCGTCATCGACCACGCCTAGGCCATGACCATATCCTTCACCCTGCTGGTCGCGCTGATCGGCGTCGCCTTGCTGTTCGACTTCCTGAACGGCCTGCACGACGCCGCCAATTCGATCGCGACGGTGGTCTCCACCCGCGTCCTCAAGCCGCACCATGCGGTGCTGTGGGCCGCCTTCTTCAACTTCATCGCCTTCGCCGTCTTCGGGCTGCACGTCGCGCAGACCGTCGGCAAGGGCATCGTCGATGCGCAGGTGATCGACCCGCAGGTCATCTTCGGCGCGCTGATGGGCGCGATCGCCTGGAACGTCATCACCTGGCGCTACGGCATCCCGTCGAGCTCCAGCCATGCGCTGATCGGCGGCCTGCTCGGCGCCGGCATTTCCAAGGCGGGCTTCTCCAGCGTCGTCTGGGCGGGCGTCGGCAAGACGGTGGCGGCGATCTTCCTGTCGCCGACCGTCGGTCTGGTGCTCGCGCTGCTGCTGGTGCTGGTCGTCGCCTGGACGTCGCTCAGGCTGACGCCGATGGGCGTCGACCGACGCTTCCGCAAGCTCCAGCTCGTCTCGGCGGCGCTCTACAGCCTCGGCCACGGCGGCAACGACGCGCAAAAGACGATGGGGATCATCACCGTGCTGCTCTATTCGCAGGGCATGCTCGGCGGCGAATTCCACGTTCCCTTCTGGGTCGTGCTGTCCTGCCAGGCAGCGATGGCGCTTGGCACGATGTCGGGCGGGTGGAAGATCGTGCACACGATGGGCTCCAAGATCACCCGGCTGACCCCGGCGCAGGGCTTCTGCGCGGAAACGGGCGGCGCGATCACCCTCTTCATGGCGACCTTCGGCGGCATCCCGGTCTCGTCCACCCATACGATCACCGGCGCGATCGTCGGCGTCGGGTCGGCGCGGCGACTGTCGGCGGTGCGCTGGAACGTCGCCAGCCGCATCGTCGTCGCCTGGGTCGTCACCCTGCCTGCCGCCGGGCTCATCGGCGCGGCCTTCTACGAACTGGCGGCGCTCCTCTCGCGCTGAGGCGGTCGCGAGGGAGCTTACCGGCAGCTCCCTCGTTCCAGCCCACGGATCACAGCGGAGCCCGCGATGCCGGTCGAATTGCAAGTCCTCGCCGCCTCGGTGGTGCTGCTCGTCGTCCACATCATGCTGCAGGGCCAGACCGCAACCCGCGAGCGCGGGCTCGACTGGAACGCCGGCCCGCGCGATGGCGACCCGGCACCGCTCGGCCCCCTCGCCGGCCGCGCCGCGCGCGCGCTCGCCAATTACCAGGAAACCTATCCCGCCTTCATCGCGCTGGCGCTGGGCCTTGCCGTGACCGGCCAGACCGGGGGCCTCGGCGCGGTGGGAGCCGTCCTGTGGCTCGTCGCCCGGATCGCCTATATCCCGCTGTACCTGCTGGGCGTCCGCTACATTCGCAGCCTCGCCTGGGTCGCCGCGATGCTCGGACTGCTGCTGATGCTCATCCGCTTCGTCTGACGGAGCAGGAACGATGCGGCGTTCCTATCGGGCCTAGGTCGCCGCGCAGCCGTGCGGCAGTCGTCGCGCGACGTTCTACGGTGCGGGAAGCCGATCAGCATCGGTCGATCGCACGCAAGGTCGAGCGGACTTCGATCGATATGCATCGTGTTCCTGCGCACGCACCTGCGCCGAGTCGAACACGCCGTCCCGTGTAAATCCGGCATCCTGCACGCGCGGGAACAAGCTGATCCGAGGGGATGAAAATCTGCTCTGGCGCGTCCACCCCGCCGCTCGATCCGGTCGGCGGGACGGAACCGACGGGATGGAGCCGGCGCGTGAGCCCGGGGGCGTGCTTGATTGGGTAAATCTTATTCACCCACCATGGGATTAGTACCGTTTCGTAAACCTAGCCGCCTTACGCAATTTCGCCTCGGAACAGAGGCTTGCCGGTACCGGCTGGATGAACGGGGTGGAACTTTTGCGGTTTGATCGGCTCACACGGCTGCTTGTCCGATGGCGCGATGCCAGGACGGGCAACACCATGGCGATCATGGCGGCGGCGATGATCCCGCTGATCGCGATGATCGGCTCGGGCGTCGACATGACGCGGGCCTATGTCGCGCAGAACAGGTTCCGGCAGGCGTGCGATTCGGGTTCGCTCGCCGGACGTCGGATCCTGACCGGCCTCACCGTGTCCGATGCGGCGCGGGACGAGGCGACGAAATACTTCCGCTTCAACTTTCCCGCGGGGCTTTTCCAATCGGCGCCCTATCAGCTCAACATGAGCGTGCCGGCGGCCGGAACGCTCAGGATCGACAGCCAGACGACGATCCCGACGACGGTGATGAAGTTCTTCGGCTTCCAGACGCTCCCCATCTCGGCGTCCTGCTCCGCGACGCAGGACTTCGTGAATACCGACATCGTCATGGTGTTCGACCTGTCGGGATCGATGAACTGCGCACCCGGCGGATCGGGCGATTGCGGCGGCACCGAGCAGAGCGGTTCGAAGATCGCCGCGCTGCGCAGCGCGGCGACCAGCCTCTATGACACGCTCGATTCCGCGCAGACCCAGCTTCAGGAAAACAACCTCAGGCTGCGCTACGGCTTCGTCAACTACAACAGCACCATCAACGTCGGCCGCATCCTCTACCAGAAGAATCCCGACTGGCTCGTGCAGAGCGCGCAATATCACTCCCGGACGCCCGACTGGTTCGACGCGACGCCCTATTTCAACGGCAAGAGCGCCTGCGAGAAGGCCTATACCTACGACGCCTATGTGACGCAGGCCAACCCGAACTACACCGGCGTGATGGGCGGTTGGTGGCAGAAGGGCAACAACTGCCAGGTCATCGCGCAGAGCAACACCCACCCGGACGGCTACACCTACGGGGCGAGGACACTCGACGTCCGCTCCTATCTCGCGAGCAACCTGCTGGCGACCGGCGCCACCACGCCGGTTGCGATCTGGCCGATCACCGGCACGAACGCGCCGCCCGACGACCTGCCGTACATCAAGACCTCCGTCTGGAACGGTTGCATCGAGGAACGGCAGACGAACGCGTCGGCGATCGACGGGGGCAGTGCGACGGCGGCGCCGGCGGACGCGTACGACCTCGATATCGATACGATCCCGTGGAACGATGCGACCCGTTGGAAGCCGATGTGGGGCGATATCGAATGGTTTCCGACCAACGCGACCGGCGGCGTCGCGCGGCAGCCCGATGCTCCCTGCCCGACGGAGGCCCGGCGCCTGCGCAGCTATTACAACAACCGCAGCGACTTCGTGAGCTACGTCAACGGCCTGACCGCGCGCGGCGGCACCTATCACGACCTCGGCATGATCTGGGGTGCGCGGTTTCTGTCGTCGACCGGGCTGTTCAAGTCCAGCACGCCGGAAACCAACGACGTCAACGATCCGGACAACCCCGCGAAAATCCGCGGCTTTTCGGTCAAGAAATACATGATCTTCATGACCGATGGCGAGATCGCGCCGACGACGACCGCCTATTCGGCGTACGGCGTCGAGTTCATGGACGGCCGCGTGATGGGCAGCCCCGGCAGTCTCGACAATGCGGCGCTGACACGGCGGCACCAGCAACGCTTCCGCATGGCGTGCAACGCAGCCAAGGCGAAGGGCATCGACGTCTGGGTGATCGCCTTCGCCACCTCGCTGACCGCGGACATGCAGAATTGCGCGTCGAAGCCGTCCCAGGCGGCCGGCCTGTCGTCGAATGCGGCGCTGATCGCCAAGTTCCAGGAGATCGGCACGAAGATCGGCTCGCTGAGGCTCAGCCAGTGATCGCGTCGCTGATCAAGGATCGCCGCGGCGCGACCGTTCTCGAATTCGCCATCGTCATACCGGTGATCTGCACGCTGCTGACCGCGGGCTTCGAGCTCGGCTATCGCAGCTATCTGTCCGCGATCGTGCAGGGCGCCCTGCTCGAAGCCTCCCGCCGCGCGAGCATCGGCAACGTCAACGAGCAGCAGATCGAGAATATCGTCCGCAACCGCGTCGCCATGATCTCGAACGCCTCCAACGTCAAAGAGGTGCGCAAGGAGAACTTCTACAACTTCTCCAACGTCGGCAAGCCCGAGAAGATCAAATACGACAAGAACGGCAACGGCGTCTATGATGCGACGGAGGATTGCTACGAGGACGCGAACAACAACAACAGCTACGATTACCAGTCGAATGCCGGGCTGGGCACAGCCGACGACATCATCCGCTATACGGTCGTCGTCGAATACCCCAATATCATGCCGGTCAGGCGGATGTTCGGGTGGGGCAGCAAACAGACGATCACCGCCTCGACGGTGTTACGCAACCAGCCGTTCACCTCGAGGATGACGCCGATCGTACGGTGCCCCGCATGACGGCAGCGCTTGGCGTGCGTCCGGGCATGCGCGCGAGGGGATTGGGGACGCGGGGCGTGGCGCTGACCGAGTTCGCCTTCACCCTGCCCTTCTTCCTCGTCCTGCTGCTCTACGGATTGGAAACGGCCAATTACGGGCTCGCCGTGTAGCGAGTCCATCAGATCGCGGCGACCGCCGCCGACAATGCCGCCCGCGTGCGCGACTCGAACAGCGAGGACGACGTCAACGAGGTGCTGATCGGGGGCAAGACGATCGGCGAGAAGATGGATTT
>JBKBTU010000149.1:0-6695 GCA_046290715.1 Sphingomonas sp.
CTGCCGGCCTGTCGCCATAGCGGCGCGAGACAGTCCGGACGTCGAGCACAGGATGGGTCATCCGCTTGCGCCTAGGTGCCGGGCCGCGCCCGCGCAATCCGGCGCGTGAGCCATGCGACCGCAGGCAGCGACAGCGCGACGATCAGGATCGAGGGCAGCCCGGCCTGGCCCAGCCGCTCGTCGAGCGCATAGTTGCTGGCGATCACCGCCAGCGTGTCGAGCACGCCGCGCACGCTCGCACCGGACGCGGCGAAGCCGTCGAGCCGCATCCCGCCCGCACCCGCCACCTCGGGCGCCCCCGCGACCTCTCGCGCCAGCGCCGCCGCGATCGCGCCGCTCGCCACCGGCGCCGCATCGGCCTCGACCTCGAAGGTCAGCGACGGGATGCGGTTGCCGTAGTCGGCGAGCTGCATCCCCTCGAACACCGCATAGGCGAGCCCGCGATAGGCCGGCGTCGTTCCCATCGCCGACGCGATCAGCGGATCGACCGCCTGGTCCTCGCCGCCCGTGTGCAGCCGAAAGCCGGTCCGCCCCTTCCAGTCGCCCGCCGCGCCGCGCAGCAGCTTGCCCTCCGCCCAAATCCGCCGCACCCCGAGGATCGGCCGCGCCGACAGCGCCACCGCGAACGACGCGGAATAGCTATACGTGTTGGTACCCGGCTGCCCCTTGCCGGCGCGGCTCGTCGTGCGCGTCTCGACGAGGTCGGTCGACCAGATCACCGTGCCGGCGACGCGGATCGTCCCGAACAGCTTGGGGATCGGCGTGCCGTAGCTCGACGTCTGCACCGCAAGCTCGGTCAGCCGCGGCCCCTCGCGCGCCGCGCCGCGGAACAATCGCCCGTCGATCGCCTGCCCGGCGAGCGCGCCCAGCGCGCCGCCGATCGGCCCGCCGATCACCCGCCCGACCGTCGTCAGCACCAGCGTCGCCATCCGCCCCTCCCCTCACGTATTCCGCACGAAGCGCCACGCGCCGACCAGCGGCCATGCCGGCGCGCCCGGCCGTTCGACCACCCGCATCAGTCCGGCATCGGCATGGACGAAGCCCGCCGCGGTCCGCACCGCGCCATGCAATTGCCCCGGTCCGACGCGCATCAGCAGCACGTCGCCCGCCGCGCGGCCGTCGCCGCGCAGCAGCGCCGCATCGAACCGCGCCGCCACCGCCGCAGCGTCGCCGCCCCGCAGCGCATAGCCGCTCGGCACCTCGCCCACCCAGCCGGCCGCGCGCAGCGCCGCCGCGATCACCCCGATGCAATCGAGCCCACCCGCCGCGTCGCGCCCGTGCAACCGGAACCGGGCGCCGACCAGCGCCAGAGCCGCCGCTGCGACCGCCTCGCCCTCACCCACCGGGATAGCGGGTCAGCAGGTCGATACCCGGCAGGTGCGGCTCGCCGCGAAAGTTCGCCGCATTGCCGAACCGCGCGTGACAGGTCGCGAAACTCTTGTCGCACCCCTCGATGAGCTCGACGAGCGCACCCGGCGCCACCGCGAACCGCGGCGGATCGCGCAGCGTCACCTGCGCGCCGTCGGAAGCGTCCACCGCCTGCCCGAGCCCCGCATTGCCACCACCGAACCAGCGCAGCATCCCGCCCGCATAGGCGCCCGGCGCCGGTTCGACCGCATCGAGCGTCACCACCCGGTCGGCCGCCGCCACCACCCGCGCGAACCGCCGCCGCGTCGCCAGCGCCGCGCGGCAACGCCGGTCGCCCAGCTCGGCGCGGCATTCGGCGGAGGTCTCCTCGACCACCGGCCGTGCCAGCGCCGCGCTCGCGCCCGCCAGTTCGGCGGTGAACCCCGCCTCGCCCAGCTCGACCGCGCCGATCCGCCCCTCGCCGAGTTCGGCGAGCACGCCCTGCGTCTCCCAGTCCACCGCAAACAGGCGGACGCGCGCGCCGTCCCAGCGGCCGGCGAGCAGGTCCGCCTCACCGATCGCCGCGCTGCTCAGCGCGCCCTGCACATCCATCGTGTCCGCCTCGAGATCCGCCGAGCGTACGATCGCCGACGGCACCATCCCCGGCGCGGCGCGATGCGTCAGCCCGTCGATCGTCAGGTCGCGATCATGCGTGGTGAGGCCGATCGCGACGCCGTCGCAGCGCTCGATCCGCCAGCACAGGGCGACGCAGCCGAGCGCGGTCACGTCCGCACCTCGATCAGCGGCACCGAGGCCGCTTCGCCCGCGAGGAAGGTCGCGCGCTGCACCCGCAGCCGGTCCTCGGCGAAGCGCACCACCACGTCGAACGCGAAGCTCGCCGTCACCACTGCCCCCGCCGCCGGCGCCGTATCGAGCACGATGACGCCGTCCGCCTCGACCGCGAAGCCCTGCGTCGCGACGCCCGCCACGGCGATCCGCACGCTGCCCGCGACCGGCCGGACGATCCGCCGGACCGCATCGCCATAATGCTTGACCAGGGCGAAGCGCCGCTGCGAGCCGTCGCCGGTGCCGATCGCCTCGTCCTCGCCGCGCGCATCGAACGGATCGCGGAGGCGGAACGCGCGCGCCGGCCCCATCCGCGCGCGGAAGAAGGCGAGCAGCGTCGCGATATCCGCCTCCGACCGGAGGCCCGGCCCGACATCATAGCCGGTGCGCGCCTCCGCCCAGCCGGCGATGCGCTGCTCGGCGCCGCCCGCCGCGGTCAGGATCGCGGTCGAAAAGGCCGGCACCACCTCCGCCTCGCGGCCGAGCGCGAGCGGAAACAGCACGTCGTCGTAATCCTGCATGGGCTCTTCCCCCTCGAAGCGCACGAAGCCGTCGCGCATCACCTGCGGCAGCGCCCACAGCACCACCGCCGCGACGCCGCGCGCCCGCGCCGCCGCCCCCGCCGCCTCGATCCGCGTCCATTGCGCCGCCTGGTCGGGGCGCAGCACGAAGCCTGACAGATAATGCTGGCGCGCCGGCGGATAGCCGAGCCGCGCCTCCGCCGCCGCGACGCCGCGCGCGGTCGACACCGTGTCGCCCTCGGTCACCCAGTCGTAATCCTCGAGCTGGAGCACATCGAAGGCGGGCGCAGCCCAGCCGACCGGCATGTTCGCGCGCTTCGCCTCGGGCGCGGCACGGTCGAGCACCGTCGGCAGATACGTCAGCAGATAGGTCGTCGTCGCCGGAAACGCGGCCCTCACCGCACCGGTCAGCCGCGCGGTCGACGCCGCCAGCGCCGCCCCCGCCCGGTCCAGCGTCGCGCGCTGCGCCGCATCGAGGGCGCCGCGCAGGCTCGGGATCGGCACCGGCGCAATGGCCGCGACCGCCGCCGCATCGTACAGGCACGGCCGCCCGTCGGACATCGTCCACCACCACGGCTCGCCGACCTGGAAATGCGGCGCCAGCCCGGCGCCGACCCCGATCCCGACGAACGCGGTCGCCACCTGCCGCAGATAGCCCATCGCACCATCGTGCGCGGGCGACAGCAACGTCGATGGCGGCTCCCACCCGGTCAGCGCCGGCGCGCCATCGGCCGCACGCTGCTTCCAGTCGTTCCAGCAATGCGCGTCGAACAGCTCGTAGCTCAGCGACCAGATGATCCGATAGCCGAGCCGCTTCGCCCGGCTTGCGAAATCGCGGTGCCACGCGGCGCAGGCGGCATTGAGCACGCCGCTCGCCAGGCTGACGTAAAAGCCGCCGTACAGCGCCTCGAGCCGGAAATAATGGCTCATCCCGACATAATGCGTGATCGCGCCGCGATAGCCGAGGTGGAGCGCGTTGCGCAGCAGCCGGGCCGGCGTCAGATTGTAGCTGTCGTCATAGCCGCTCGCGATCGCGAAGCCGTGTTCGGGCAGCACCGCCTCGCCCAGCTCCAGCACCGCGCCCGGCCCGTCGCACACGATATCGGTCAGTTCCACCCAGCCTTCGCCGGCCCGGACGAGTGGTACCGCGCTGCCGTCATAATCGGGCGCGACGAGCGACACGAACATCCGGTCGACATCCCCCGCCCACACCGGATCCGCCTCGCCGGGCAGCAGGAAGCCGCCGGCAAGCGCGGCGAAGTCGAGCGCGACCGTCGCATCCTCGGGCGTGCCGGTCGCATAATTCCACAGCCGCACGTACCAGGCGCGCGGGGCGCCCGCCGCATCACGCCCCTCGATCGTCAGCGTCGGGCCGTTGACGGCATCGAGCGGCTTGATCCCCGCCGACCGCCAGCGGAACCGCAGCCGGCAGCCGCGAAAGTCGCGATCCGTCGCGTAGCGCAGCAGCGGATGGTCGAACCGGTCCTCCGCCTCCCAGATCAGCCCGGCGAGATCGTCGCGCTTGTAGAACACCGTATCGACGCGCAGCGCGTCCCGCGCCGGATTGGTCGCCGCCGCCATCATCGGCCGCGGGAAATTGACCGTCCAGAACCGCGCGTCGAACCGGCTCATCACGCCGGCCGCCTGCCCCTCCCGCCGCGAACACAGCCAGTGCGCCATAAGTCCTCCCCTACATTCCTCCCCGGCACGGGGAGGGGGACCAGCGAAGCTGGTGGAGGGGGGCTTCCTCACACGCTATCGTTCGGGGAAGCCCCCCTCCGTCACGCCTGCGGCGCGCCACCTCCCCGTGCCGGGGAGGATTGAGCGCCTCCTCTGCCGAGAACGCCTATTCCTCCAGCGCCGCCCTCACCGCGCGCGCCACCTGCCGGCTCGACCGTTGCAACGCCGCCGGCGCCTCGCCCGCCCCCGCCTGCACGGTAATCGAGACGCGCACGTCCCGCCCCGTCGGCGCGGCCGCCGGCTCGACCCGCCCGCTCGCGGTCGGCACGAACAGCTCCGGCCCCCGTTCGCCGACGACATAGCCGCGCCCCGGCGCCACCGGCCCGCCGGTCGCCCGTCCCGGCAGGCCGAGCAGCCCGATCAGCGCGCCCGACACCGACGCGTTGCCGGTCGCCGCGCCGATCCCGCTCCGCACCGCCGCCTTGGCGATATCGGCGAGCACCGCCAGCGCGACGCCCTTCAGGTCGTCGAACCCGAGCTTCCCCGATCGCACCGCCCGCAGCAGCGCCCCCTCGATCGCGCGCCCTGCGCGCTCCGCCCCCTGCCCCAGCGAGCCCTCCAGCGTAGTCCGCATCGCCTCGACCTCGCGCGCGAACCCTGCCGTGTCGGCGCGCACGCCGACCACCATCCGCTCCACCTCATCCATCCGGAAACGCCTCCCGCAAGGCGGCGATCGTCGGGCCATCGGGCGGCACCGCCGCCGCCCCGCGCGCGCCCGTCGCCGCCGTCACCACCGCCGCCAGCTCGGCCGGCGTCGATCGCCAGAAGGCGTCCGGGCTCCAGCCGAGCACCGCCCCTGCCTCGCCCGCCAGCCGGGTCGCGGCCGCCGCGAAGTCGCTCATCGCCCGCCCAGGATCTGGCCGAGCAGCACGCGCAGCACCGGCGTCAGCCGCGTCAGCCCGGCGGCGATCAGCGCCTCGCCGAACGCCTCGCGCGTCAGTCCGTCCGGCATGTCGCGCAGGCAATGCCAGAACAGCGCCACCAGTTCGCCGATGCCGAGCTTGCCCGACGCGGCGCGCTCGACGAGGTCGAACAGCGATCCCAGCTCCGCCTCCGCCGCCACCAGCGCCTGGAACGACGGCCGCAGCGCCAGGTCGCAGCCGCCCACCCGTACCGCGCATTCGCCCCGCGCGGGGTTCGCGCCGCTCACCCCCCGCGCGGGGTTCGCGCCGCTCACGACGCCACCACCGCGCCGGAGCTTTCGAGGCTCAGCGTATAGGATCGCTCGCCGTTGAAATCGCCGGCATAGTCGAGCCGGGTGACCAGGAACCGCCCGGTCATGCTGTCGCCGCCCTCGAAGCTCAGCCGATAATCGTCGATCGTACCGGCGAGCGCATTGCCCTTGATCCGCGTTTCCGCCGCCGAGCCGGTGAACACGCCTGCCCCCGATACGCTGACGCTGCGCACCCCGGCGCCCGACAGCAATTGCCGCCAGCCGCCCGAATCCTTGGTGGTCACCACCACCGCCTCGCCGTTGACGCTCAGTTGCGTCGTGCGCAGCCCCGCCACCGTCGCGAACGCCGGCACCGCACCGCCGTCGCCGATCTTGAGCAGGAACGCACTGCCTTTCTCCACCGCCATGCCCGTGTCTCCCTAATTGATCCGATACATCCGCACCGCGAACACGCTGGTGCCCGACCAGCCTTCCCCCTTCGCCTGTCCGACCGTGCTGCGCGCCAGCCGCACCGCGGTCACCCGCCAGCCCTCGCCGATCGCGCCGGGCAGCGCCGCCAGCGCCGTCTCGACCGCGGCGAGCGAGGCGCGCACCCGTTCCGGCGACGATCCGCCGTCGCTACAGGTCACCGCGAGCATCCCGCGCCGCCCGGCGACGCCGACCGCGTCGTCCGCCGCCAGCACCGGGTGCTCGACGACCAGATAGGGCATCGCGGATCGCGTCGGCGGCGCGTCGAACACCCGCCCGACGCCGGCGAGCCGCGCCACCGTCGCCGCCTGCAGCAGCCGCGCCGCGCTCACAGCCGCATCCGTCGATAGGGCCGCCACAGCGCCGCCACCGCCGCGGGCGGCGCCGCACCGCCTTCGCGATGCTCGAACAGGTGCGCGGCGAGCAGCACGACGCCCTGCATCACCGGCTCGGGCAGCGCGTCCCACGCGGCGGCGAGCCCCGCGCTATACTGGACGGTCGCCGCCGCCGGCACGCGCACCCAGCCGATGCCGTGCACGTCGATGTCCATCGCCCCCGCCTCCGCCGCCAGCGCGATGCCGCGCACCGGCAGGCACGCG
>JBKBTU010000014.1:0-22009 GCA_046290715.1 Sphingomonas sp.
GGGCGTGGCGGACCACCCAGGCCCGGACAAATGGGGCCCGGCCAGCCTGCGCCGCTGACGGTCGCCGACATCCCGGCGAACGCCACCGACGTGAAACTGACCGAAGTCTCCTCGCGCAACGAGGTGTTCCTGACCGCCGGTGCGCCGACCACGACCGTGCTCAAGCCGACGGGCAAGGGCCTGGAATTCGCGCCGGTCACGCATCCCGACGAACTGGTCGCCGGCGAGACGGCCAAATTCCGCTTCCTGATCGACGGCAAGCCGGCGCCTAATCTCAAGGTCACCGTCATTCCCGGCGGCAAGCGCTACCGGAACGACGAAGGCGCGATGAACCTGACGACGGGCGCCGACGGCGTGCTGAGCGTCACCTGGCCGGCGGCGGGAATGTACTGGCTCAACGCCACCGCCACCGATGCGAAGACGACCACCCCGCGCGCCACCGAGCGGCGGATGAGCTACGTCACCACGCTGGAAGTGCTCACTCCCTGATGTCGGGCTACCATAGTCCCGCAAGTGCCCCTGCGCAGGCAGGGGACCAGGGACAGATGGACCGATAGCGGTGTTATGTGTGGCCTTGGGTTCCGGCGTGCGCCGGAACACGATCTTGGTGGAACGACGGCGAACCAAGGCGTGATCGCTATGACCCGGAGCGCTCCGTGATGCGCATCGCGTTACCGGCGTCGATCGATGGCGCGGCGTTCTCGCGCCTCGTTCCCACCGCGCGCGTCACGGACCTCGGCGGCGAGACGATGGGGACGCGTTGGCACATTCGCGCGGTGCTGCCCGAGCCGCTGACGCCGGCAACCGTCGCACCCGCCGTGACGGCGCGGCTCGACGGCATCGTCGCAGAGATGAGCCACTGGTCGCCGACGTCACTGCTGTCGCGCTTCAACGCCGCGCCGGCGGGCGGTTGGATGACGCTGCCGCCCGACTTCGCGCATGTCATCGCGGAGGGGCTGCGCATCGCGGCGGCGAGCGGCGGCGCGTTCGATCCCGCGATCGGGCGGCTGGTCGACCTCTGGGGTTTCGGTCCCTCGCCGGTGGCGGGACCGCCGAACGCGGCGGCGCTGGCGGCGGCGCGCGCCGCCTCCGGCTATCGGCGGCTCGACTGGTCGCCGGGCGATCGTCGCCTGCGCCAGCCCGGCGGACTGTCGCTCGATCTGTCGGGAATCGCCAAGGGCTTTGTGGTCGATTCGGTGGCGGACCTTCTCGCCGGACTGGGCATTGCCCACGCGCTCGTCGAGATCGGCGGCGAACTGGTCGGCCGCGGCGTGCGGCCGGACGGCCAGCCCTGGTGGGTCGATCTGGAAACACCGCCGGGCATCGCGCTCGAACCGCTGCGGATCGCCCTGCATGGGCTCGCGGTGGCGACCTCGGGCGACTATCGCCGCGGACGGCACACGCTCGATCCGCGCACCGGACGGTCTACCGACAACGGCGTCGTGTCGACGACCGTGATCGCGACGACTGCGCTTGAGGCGGACGCCTGGGCGACGGCGCTGACCGTGCTCGGCGTCGAGGCGGGACTGGCGCTCGCGACGCGCAAAGGACTCGCCGCGCGGATCGTCACGGCGCAGCCGCCGCACGAGCATCTCACGCCGTCGTTGCTGGCGATGCTCGCCGACTGACGTCGCAGACCGTCCCGCACCTCACCCTCACCCTTCGCCGCCTTCGGGTACCCATGAAAGTATTACTTTTCATGGGTACCCGACGGCGGCTCTTCCCTCTCCCGATGGGAGAGGGAGGGAGCGGCTGCGGCCGAGGCAACATGCTGTGCGAGCATCGGACGCGGTCCTGCCGGCTGTGCCCGCAGATTGCACGCGGCGGACGCGGATAGGAGCCATGCGGGGCAGCGCTCTATCTCCACCGCTACCTGAGGGAGGTCTCCGGTCACGGCAAGCGCGACACCTCCGCGCCTCCGCGTCTCCGCGTGAATTTCATCGCCGCCGTCACACGCCGTCCCGCACTCAACCAACACCCTGCGGCGCGTGCCGCGCCTTTTCCCTCTCCCGACGGGAGAGGGGGAACCGGGCACCGTCACGAAACTGTCGCGCGGGCGTAACGAAAGCGTCTTCGTAATCTCACGCAGGAGTCATGCGAGGCTCCTAACCGCCGCGGCAGGGATCGGCGTGAGGGGGAGCCTTCGCCGATCGCACCAACGATTTCGACCGGGAGCTTTCGATCATGGCGAGCAGCATGCGCATCGGCAATGTCCTTTTGGCCTCAACGGCTTGCCTCGCGCTGGCGGGATGCGGCGGCGCCGACAGCGTCGCTTCGCCGGGGGCGGGCAGCGTGACGATCGTGCAGCCCGCGCCGACGCCGAGCCCGACCGCGCCGACGCCGACGCCGAGCGCGATCACCGCCGCGCAGTTCGCCGCCGTCACCGCCGTCAACGGCATCTCGGTCACCGCCGACGAGCAGCTCGCGATCGTCAACGCCGGCAGCAACAACAACGTCAACGGCACCGGCGCGACGCTCAACGGCATCTATCCGGTCGGCACCGCGCCGCTCACCACCGCGGCCGATCCGTCGGCGATCAACGGCTTCTTCACCAGCACCAACTATGTCGGCGCGCTCAACGGTCCATCCGACACCAGCTTCCAGGGCTGGACCTGCAATTCGACCTCTGCGGAGTTCGGCGGTTCGGGCGCGCGCTGCACCGCGGTGCCGAACGTCGGCACCCGCACGGCGACGTCGGTCTGCCCGGCCGGCACGACCACCAGCGACGTCGTCGGCGGCTTCCAGGGCTGTCTGATCCCGCAGACCATCACGAGCAACCTGACGCTGCCGAAGATCGCCGGCGTCTACTACCGCCTGCGCGGCCAGACCGAGGTCGGCACCGATCTCGGCACCACCGGTGCCGCCGGCGTCACGCTGACGATCGAGCCGGGCGTGGTGATCGCCGCCGATTCCTCGGAGCCGACCAACGACCTGCTGCTCGTCAACCGCGGCTCGAAGATCAGCGCGATCGGCAACCGCGACAATCCGATCGTCTTCACCTCGCAGCAGAATCTGGCGACCAACGGCGTGTCGGACGCGACGCAGGGCCAGTGGGGCGGCATCATCCTGCTCGGCCGCGCGCCGACCGGCGTCTGCGCCGCCGGCACCGGCCCGAACAACGCGGCGGGCAGCTCGACCACCTGCCAGCAGGCGATCGAGGGCGTCACCGGCCGCTTCTACGGCGGTCCCAACGCCGCCGACTCGAGCGGCCAGATGTCCTACGTGCAGATCCGCTATTCGGGCATCGCGATCAGCGACGGCAACGAGCTGCAGGGCCTGACGCTCGGCGGCACCGGCTCGGGCACCGTGCTCGACCACATCCAGAGCCACAATTCGGCCGACGACGGCATCGAGATCTTCGGCGGCGCCACCAACATCAAGTATATCGCGGTCACCGGCGCCGACGATGACGGCTTCGATATCGACAACGGCTATCGCGGCTTCATGCAGTTCATGATCGCGGCGCAGCGTACGCTGGGCGCGACGCCGGACAGCTTCTCGACCGAGATCGATTCGAACAACGCCGAGGACCTGCTGCCGCGCACCTTCTCGACCTACGCCAACTTCACCTTCATCCAGACCGCGCTGGCGCCCGCCGCGATCCGCCAGCGCGGCGGATCGGACATGCGCTTCGTCAACGGCGTGGTGAAGACCGCCAACACCGTCGCCTGCGTCAACATCATCGCCGGCGAACAGACCGCGGGCGGGCGCAGCACGGTGCGGCCGGCGGACTCGGCGCTGCAGGACTTCGGTCCGCCGTCGTTCAACTCGGTCTATTTCGCCTGCCAGGGCCGCTGACGATGCCGGGGCGGCGCGCCGCCCCCTCGTCGCAGCATCGGTGCCGGGGTGGCGGAAACGCTGCCCCGGACACCTGTATCATAGCCTTCTGATCCGGGATTGACGGTCATGCCGCAGCGGCTCGCTTTCGCCACGCTCCTCCTCCTTTCGTCCACCCTCGTGGCACCCGCCGTGCTCGCGCAGAGCGCGCCCGCGCCGGCTCCGAATGCGCCCGCGCAGACCTCGACGCCCGCGACCGCCAGCCCCGGCGGCACCGCCGATCCGCAGGCCGCGGCACCCACTTCGACCGACCAGCAGGAGGCGCCGGTCGAAGTGTCCGCGCCGGGCATGGACGGCGAGGTCGAGGACATCGTCGTCGTCGGCCGCAACATCCCCAACGTCGTCCGCGCGACGCCGCAGATCGTCTCCGTCCTCTCCACCGCCGACATCGCGCGGACGGGGGAGGGCGACATCGCCGGCGCGCTGACCCGCGTCACCGGCCTGTCGGTGGTCGGCGGCGGCTTCGTCTACGTCCGCGGCCTCGGCGACCGTTATTCCTCGTCGCTGCTCAACGGATCGCCGCTGCCGTCGCCCGAACCGCTGCGCCGCTCGGTCCCGCTCGACATCTTCCCGACCACGATCGTCGGTTCGGCGCTGGTCCAGAAGACCTATTCGGTGAACTATCCCGGCGAATTCGGCGGCGGCGTCATCAACCTCACCACCAAGGCCATTCCGGACAAGAACTTCGTCTCGTTCGGCGCGACGATCGCCGCGGACGATGCGACGACCAGCGAACTGGGCTACACCTATTACGGCGGCGACTTCGACTGGATCGGCTTCGACGACGGGACGCGCAAGGTGCCCTCGTTCATCCGCAACGCGCCCAAGGGCAGCGGCATTATTCCCGCGGCACAGGTCGCGCAGCTCTCCAACGCCTCGACGACCCTGCTTCAGCGCAACAACCAGTTGCCGGCGAACTGGTCGGGCGAGGTCAGCGGCGGGTCGGTCTACGACCTCGGCGGCTCGCGGCTCGGCGTGATCGCCTCGCTCAGCGCCAGCAACACCTTCCGCACCCGCTCGGCGATCCAGCAGGACACGGTGTCGGCGGACGGCACGCTGCGCAACGACTATCGCACGCTGCTGACCGACAACCGCGTCGTCGCCAACGCGCTGATCGGCCTCGGCCTCGAATTCGGCGAGAACACGATCCGCTGGACCAACGTCTACATCCACGACACGCTGAAGCAGGGCCGCGGCTCGGCGGCGACGCTGTACAACAACGCCAGCGGCCTGCGCTTCCAGCAGAACACCAACTGGTTCGAACGCCAGCTGATCGAGACGCAGCTGGTCGGCGAATTCAAGCCGACCGACGCGCTGCGCCTCGACGTACGCGGCGCCTATGCCAATTCGAAGCGCAACGCCCCTTACGAGCGCCAATTCGATTATCTCTGCTCGACCACCACGACCAACGGCCTACCGATCACCAACGACGGCGTGCAGCAGGCGGAGGGTTTCCAGTGCAACGGCGCCTATCAGGTGTCGCAGCGCTTCACGCCCTTCGCCTCGATCGTCTTCAGCGAACTGAACGAGGACCTGTGGACCGGCCAGGCCGACGCCTCGTACAAGATCGACGGCGATCGGCCGATCACGTTGTCCGCCGGCTATTTCTACCAGGGGACCGACCGCAGCTCGTCGCGCCTCCAGTTCAACTATCAGACCTCGGCGGGCGGCGGCACCGCGCCGGGCTATCCCTACAACCTGCTGCGCCCCGATTACCTGCTCAGCCCGGATGTGCTCAACAACGCCTGTCCGCTGGTCGGCACCGGCGCGTGTACGATCCAGCTCCAGTTCAACACGCCGCTCGGCGCCTATGCCTATGACGCGTCGCTCGACGTCCACGCCGGCTATGCCCAGGCGGAAGGCGAGGCGTTCGATGGCCTGCGCGCGGTCATCGGCGTTCGCTACGAGACCGGCACGGAAAAGGTGACGCCGGTGCAGACGGCGACGACGCGGCTCAAGAACGATTACTGGCTGCCCGCCGCGACGCTGACCTGGAATTTCGCCGAGGACATGCAGCTGCGCGCCAGCGCCGCCAAGACGATCTCGCGCCCGCAGTTCCGCGAGCTCGCGCCGCAGCAGTTCCGCGACCCTGATTCGGATCGCCTGTTCTTCGGCAACCCGCTGCTGCGCGATTCCAAGCTCTACAACCTCGAGGCGCGCTACGAATGGTTCTTCAAGCGCGACCAGCGCTTCACGCTGGCGGGCTTCTACAAGCGCATCGACAATCCGATCGAGCAGGTCGGCTTCTACACCGGCGCCGACGACCGGTTGCAGACCGGCTTCACCAACCTGCCCAGGGCGACGCTGTACGGCGGCGAGGTCGAGTTGCAGAAATACGTGCCGCTCGCCGGGCTGATCGGCGGCGACTTCTTCGCGACGCGGCGCGCGCTGTTCATCGCCAACTATACCTACACCAAGTCGAAGATCACCGCCGACGGCAGCTGCGTGCCCAACGTGCTCAACCAGACGCTGGGCGGCTGCGGCAACGGCTTCGGTCCCGCATCGCTCCAGTTCCGCGACGGCGCGCCGCTGACCGGCCAGTCCGACCATCTCGTCAACGTGCAGGTCGGGCTCGAGGACACGGCGTCGCTGTCGCAGATCACTTTGCTGTTCAACTATGCCAGCGACCGCGTCACCAACCGCGGCCCGTCGAACCTGTCGGGCGTCGGCTTCCAGCCGGACGTCGTCGAGCATCCCGGCATCCGCCTCGACCTCGTCGCGCGCCAGGGCGTCGAGCTGATGGGCGGCAAGTTCGAGATCAAGGCGGAAGCGCGCAACCTCACCCGCACGCGCTACCGCGAAAGCCAGACCTTCCCGAACGGCAACGAGGTGTTCATCAACCGCTACAACCTCGGCCGCGTGTTCAGCCTGGGGGTGAGCGCGACGTTCTGAGGCGTCCAGGGCTCACCCTCACCCTTCCGCGGCTACGGGCCCCCATGAAAGTAATACTTTCATGGGTACCCTTCGCCGCTCCCTCCCTCTCCCATCGGGAGAGGGAAGAGCCGCCGAAGGCGGCGAAGGGTGAGGGTGAGCGCACCTAGCGCAACGCCTCACCCATCGCGCGCACCGCCGCCACCTTGGCGTGCAGCGCGGACCAGTCGTCGTCGGCGGCGATCGGTGCCCAGATCGCCTCGACCTCGTCGATCAGCATGCTGCACGGCGCGCCCTGCCAATAGCCATGGTCGCGGCCCTTGCGCGCGGCATAGGGCGCGAGCGCGGCGCGCAGCGCATCCCATTGCTCGCCATATGCGTCAGGCAGCACGCCACCGAAGACGTCGAAGAAGAAGCGGTCGATCCCGACCTTCGTGTCGCGCAGTCCGCGCTCCATCGCCTGCACCAGCGCGCGATCCTCTTCGGCCCCGCGGGGCACCACGCCGAGCCGCCACAGCAGCGCGTCGGCGATCGCCGCCTGATAGCGGCTCGCGAACCCCTCCAGGCTCGCGATCAGCGGATCGCTCTCCGCCACGAGCCTGAGCGACGCGGCGAGCTGCATCACGTCCCAGTGGATCGCCTCGGGCTGGCGACCGAAGGCGTAGAGCCCGGCATGGTCGAAATAGGCCGCGGTGAAGGCGGGGTCCCAGGTCGGCGCGAACCGCCACGGGCCATAGTCGAAGCTTTCGCCGGTGACGTTGATGTTGTCGCTGTTGAGCACGCCGTGCACGAACCCCGCCGCCATGTAGCGCGCCGCCAGCGTCGCCCCGCGCGCGACGACGTGATCCAGCAAGCGGATCGGATCGTCGGATTCCTCGCCGTACAGCCGCTCCAGCACGTAGCGGACCAGCGCGCGCATGCCGTCCGCATCCTGGTGGTAGGCGAGCCGCTGGAACGTGCCGATACGGATATGGCCGTGGCTCAGCCGCACCAGCACCGCCGAGCGGGTGGGGGAAGGCTCGTCACCGCGGACGAGTTCCTCGCCCGTCTCGATCAGCGACAGCGTGCGGCTGGTCGGCACGTTCAGCGCCTCCAGCATCTCGGTGGCCAGAATCTCGCGCACGCCGCCCTTAAGGGTCAGCCGCCCGTCGCCGAAGCGGCTGTACGGCGTCTGCCCCGAGCCCTTGGTACCGAGGTCCATCAGCCTGCCACCCGCGTCGCGCAGCTGCGCGAAGGTGAAGCCGCGGCCGTCGCCGATGTCGGGATTGTACTGCCGGAACTGATGGCCGTGATAGCGCAGCGCCAGCGGCTGCGGCAGCGTGCCGGGCAGGGGGGCGAAGCGGCCGAACGCCGCCACCCATTCATCATCGTCGAGCGAATCGAGCCCCACCTCCCGCGCGGCGCGATCGTTGCGGAAGCGCAGCCGGGTTTCGGGAAAGTCGGCGGCCGCGACTGGTTCCCAGAAGGACGGGCCGAGATCGAGAAGGGCCGCTTCGGGGCGGTACGCTTGCGGGGCGGTGGGCATCCGTGGATATGGAGGTCGCCGACCCGCCGGCGCAACCCCGAGGACCCGCGATGGCCGCTTACGAGACCTGTTACTGGACGTCCGGCGACGGGCTGAAGCTCCACTACCGCCTCTATCCCGGCGACGAGAGCCTGCCCCCGGTGATCTGCCTGCCCGGTCTCACCCGCAACGCGCGCGACTATGACGCCCTCGCCGAGCGTCTCGCCGGGCGGCGGCAGGTGATCGCGGTCGATTTCCGTGGTCGCGGCAAGAGCGAATATGCCCGCGATCCGATGACCTATGTGCCGGCGACCTATGTCGCCGACGTGCAGGCGTTGCTCGCCGAGCGCGGCATCGCCCGCTTCGTCGCGGTGGGCACGTCGCTCGGCGGGATCGTGACGATGCTGCTCGCCGCCGCCGGCGCGCCGGTCGCCGCCGCGCTGATCAACGACGTCGGGCCCGAGATCGACCCCGCCGGCATCACCCGCATCCGCGGTTATGTAGGGAAGGGGAGCAGCTGCCCGACCTGGATGCACGCCGCCCGCACGCTCGCGGAGGGGAATGGCGACGTCTATCCCGATTGGGGTATCGAGCAATGGCTGGCGATGGCCAAGCGCCTCTACCGCCTCAACAGCGCCGGCCGCATCGTGCTCGACTACGATCTCAAGATCGCCGAGCCGTTCAAGGTGCCGGGCAACGAAGCGGCGCCCGACATGTGGGGTGCGCTCGCCGCGCTCCGCGAAACGCCGGTACTGGTGGTGCGCGGCGAGCGATCGGACGTGCTCGCGCCCGCGGTGGCGGAGCGGATGGTGGCCGCGCTCGATCGTGCCGAGCTGGTGACGATCCTCGGCGTCGGCCACGCCCCGACGCTCGCAGAGCCCGCACTCGCCGACCCGATCGACCGGCTGCTGGCGCAGGCGTGACCGCGTCAGCCGACGAGCCGGACGGCGCACCCCGGATCGCGACGCTCGACATCCTGCGCGGGCTCGCGATCCTCGCGATCCTGTTCATGAACGTCAGCGAGATGGGCGCGTCGATGACCGCCAACTGGTCCGACATCCGCCACCTGGGCTGGAGCGGCAGCGACCAGGCGGTCTGGTGGGCACGGACGCTGATCGTCGAGGGGACCGCGCGCGCGCTGCTCGAGATGCTGTTCGGCGCCGGCATGCTAATCCTCACCGATCGGATCGCCGCCGCCTCCGACAGTCCATTCGCGGTGCCGCTGCGCTACGGCTGGCGCAATGCGGTGCTCTGGGCGTTCGGCATGATCCACATGCTGGTGCTGCTGTGGCCGGGTGACATCCTCCACACCTATGCGATCGCCGCGCTCGTCGCCTGCGCGTTCCGCACGTTGCCGACGCGCGCGCTGCTGACGCTCGGGCTGTCCTATGCCGCCTTTACCCTCGCGATCGGGCTGGCGACGCACGTGCCCGCGGCACAGCGCGCCGCCTTCGCCGCCGCCGATGCCGCCGCGGTGCTGCGCGAGGATGCATTCGGCGACGGCCCGCCGCACGCCTGGGTCGCCGGGCAGCAGCGCGTCGCGATCGATCGGCTCGGCAGCGACGAGATTACCTTCGTCTGGGAAGCGGCGGCGACGATGCTGGTCGGCGCCGCGCTGTTCCGGATCGGCGCGTTGCAGGGCGGGTGGTCGCGACGGCGCTACGCCGCGATGCTGGCGGCGGGCTATGGGATCGGCCTGCCGCTGCGGCTGTGGGCGGGGTGGGAGGCGACGCGCTTCGACAATGCCGCGCCGGTCGCCTGGATGTGGGAGGATGTCGCCCGGCTCGCGACCACCACGGGTCATCTGGCTTTGGTCATGCTGGCGCTCGGCACGCCACGCGGGCAACGCTGGCTCGCGCCCTTCGCTGCCGCCGGACGCAGCGCGCTGACGCTCTACGTCGCACAGACGCTGCTCGTGTCGTGGCTGGTCTTCTCGCCCTTCGGCCTCGGCCTCTACGGGCGGCTGGACTGGACGGGCATGATGGCGCTCGCGCTCGCGGCCGATGCGTTGTTGCTCTGGACGGCGGTGCTGTACCTTCGCCGCTACCGCATCGCCCCGGTCGAATGGGCGTGGCGCTCGCTCGTCGAACGGCGGCGGTTGCCGTTCCGCTGAACCCCGCTACACCTCGCGCCATGCCGCAGCCCGTCCACATCCTGCATCTCCATTCGAGCTTCAGCCTGGGCGGCAAGGAGGCGCGGGCGGTGCGGCTGATGAACGCCTTCGGCGACGCCGCGCGCCACACGATCGTCAGCGGCGTGCCCGATCAACTCGGCGCGCGCGCGGCGATCGACCGCCACGTCCGTTACGAGATCGCGCAGGACGCGCCTTCGCTCACCGGCCGCCCGTCGGTGGCGCGCTACGAGGCGCTGGCGCGGTTCATGCGCCGCTTCGATCTGGTGCTGACGTACAATTGGGGCGCGATCGACGGCGTGATGGCGGCCCGCGTCTTCGCCAAGGGGGCGCCGCCGATCGTCCATCACGAAGACGGCTTCAACGCCGACGAGGCGGGCGGCCTCAAGGTCGAACGCAACGTCTACCGTCGCATCGCCTTGGGCGCCGCGCACGCGCTGGTCGTGCCGTCGGAGGTGCTGGAGGACGTCGCGCTGCGGACCTGGAAGCAGCCGCGCGCACGCGTCCATCGCATCGCCAACGGCATCGCGACCGCGCTCTACGCGCAAAAGCCCGATCCGCGCGCCATCCCCGGCTTCGTCCCCAATGCGAAGGAGGTGGTGATCGGCGCGCTCGCCGGCCTGCGCACGGTCAAGGATCTGCCGCTGCTGGTCCGCGCCTGCGGCGGCATCGCGCAGCGCATCCGGCTGGTGATCGTCGGCGAGGGGCCGGAGCGCGAGACGATCCTCGCGTCGGCGCGTGCGATGGGGATCGCCGACCGGCTGGTGATGCCGGGCTTCCTCGACCGGCCGCATCGCTTCGTCGGCGCCTTCGACATCATGGCGCTGTCGTCGCGCAGCGAGCAGTTCCCGATCAGCATCGTCGAGGGGATGGCCGCCGCCCTGCCGATCGTCAGCACGCCGGTGGGCGACATCGCCCGCATGGTGGCGGCAGAGAACGCCCCCTTCGTCACCGGCGGCGACGAGGTGCTGCTGCGCAACGCCTTGCAGGCGCTGGTGGTGAACCCGGAGCTGCGCGCCAGCGTCGGCGCCGCCAACCGCGCGAAGGCGCGCGCCGAATATGACGAGGCGGCGATGATCGCCCGCTACAAGGTGCTTTACGAGGGGGCGATGGGCAGGCCGGGGGCGTTGGCGTAACGGCGCCGTTGCTGCACATCCTCCGTCACCCCGGACTTGTTCCGGAGTCCACGGTTCGGCAGGCGCCGAGAGCTTTACGAGAATGGAACGGTGGACCCCGGAACAAGTCCGGGGTGACGAGGCGAATGAGGGGTTCGACGCCCTTACGTCAAACCGCGGAGAAGGCGATGGGCGCGCAGAGGTGCGCAGGACGCAGAGAAAAAAACATGCGCGACAGCGTGGTTCGTCATTCGCACGGCAGGATGTAGCAGGTCGCCGTCGCGGCAAGCTCGACACCTCTGCGTCCTCCGCGCCTCCGCGCGCCAATTTTCTTCTTCGTGGTTTGCGCAGGACGCAGGATCGCGCGGGTAAATCTAAATCTCCTCCATCTCCTCGCCGTTGCGCAGCGCGAAGTGCAGCGCGGCGAGCTCTACGCTCCCGGACGCCGCCAGCGCCAGGTCGGCGGCGCCCTGCATCAGGCCGTCCTCCACCTCGGGCTCCTGCGCTTCGGCGGCGGCGACCGTCGCAGCAAGGCAGGCCCGCGCGGCATCCTCGCCATAGGTCATCGAAAAAGCGGCGAGCGCGACCGCGAAACACTCCTGGTCGCTCGCCGGCGCGGTGTCCTGCTGCTGCAGCGAGGCGCAGGCAGCGCCGAGGACATAGGCGCGCGACCAGGCGGAGCCGGTCGGGCCGTCGCTCGGCACGGTGCCGGCGGTGAGGCCCAGCCGCTCGAACTGCGGCAGCAGCAGCGCGCCGAGCGGTGAGCGCAGCACCGCGGCGAGTTGCTTGCGCGCCGGGCGGCGGGGCGCGATCAGGTGATTGAGGACCCCCATCGGTCGATTCCCTCAGGTTGCGGATATATGCTGTGCATCGCTCTGCCCGATCAGGGTTAACCGGCGCCTAAACGCGCGCCGGCCCGTCTGTCCTACACGCTGGGTCGCGTGTAGGCTTGGCGCATGACCGGTCCGTCCGCCGCCCTCGCCACTGCTTCGCGGGGCGACGTGCAGAGGGGCATTTCGACGCGGACGTACCGTAAACTTCGTCAACTTCCGCGCTCGCGACTCGGCATCGTGGGGGCGCCGGGACGGGGCCAATTCAGCGCGGTCGCCCAATGGCTTCGCATCGCCGCATCCTTTCTATATAGCCGGCCGTATTTACCCCCGAGGAGGTGCCGTTTCCCGTGTTCAAGGGCCTGAAGCCGATCGTTTACAATGGCCGTGAGGTCTGGCCGCTCGTCGAGGGCGGCAAGGGCGTCGCCGCGACCAACCACGCTTCCGCCGGGGCCTGGGCAGCGGCAGGCGGCATCGGCACGGTCTCCGCGGTCAACGCGGACAGCTACGATCCCGACGGCAAGATCGTGCCCCAGATCTACCGTGCGCTGACCCGGCGCGAACGGCACGAGGAACTGATCGAATATGCGATCGAGGGCGCGGTCCAGCAGGTGAAGCGCGCTTTCGAGATCGCGGGCGGCAAGGGCGCGATCAACATCAACGTGCTGTGGGAAATGGGCGGCGCGCAACGCGTGCTGCACGGCGTGCTCGAACGCACCCGCGGCATGGTGGCGGGCGTCACCTGCGGCGCGGGCATGCCCTACAAGCTGTCCGAGATCGCGGCCTCCTACGAGGTGTCGTACCTGCCGATCGTGTCCTCCGGCCGCGCCTTCCGCGCGCTGTGGAAGCGCGCCTATTCGAAGGCGGCGCAGTGGCTTGCGGCGGTGGTTTACGAGGATCCGTGGCTCGCCGGCGGTCACAACGGCCTGTCCAACGCCGAGGACCCGCTGAAGCCGCAGGACCCCTATCCCCGCGTTGCCGAGCTGCGCAGCGTGATGCGCGAGGGCGGCATCCCCGACAGCACGCCGATCGTGATGGCGGGCGGCGTCTGGTATCTGCGCGACTGGAACGACTGGATCGACAATCCCGAACTCGGCACGATCGCCTTCCAGTACGGCACGCGGCCGCTGCTGACGCAGGAAAGCCCGATCCCGCAGGACTGGAAGGACAAGCTGACCCAGATCGAGGAAGGCGAGGTGCTGCTGCACCGCTTCTCGCCGACCGGCTTCTATTCGTCGGCGGTGCGCAATCCCTTCCTGCGCAATCTCGAGGCGCGTTCCGAGCGCCAGATCGCCTTTTCGACGCAGGAGGCGGGCGATCACGTCTTCCAGCTCGACGTCGGCGTGAAGGGCAAGAACTTCTGGGTGACGCGCAACGACCTGCTCCGCGCCCGCCAGTGGTTCGGCGAGGGCTATACCGATGCGCTGAAGACGCCGGACAATACGCTGGTGTTCGTGACGCCGACCGAGAAGGGGATCATCCGCAAGGATCAGGCGGACTGCATGGGCTGCCTGTCGCAATGCTCCTTCTCGAGCTGGGCGGACACCGAGACCAACTCGACCGGCCGCCTCGCCGATCCGCGCAGCTTCTGCATCCAGAAGACGCTGCAGGACATCGCGCACGGCGGCGACGTCGACCAGAATCTGATGTTCGCCGGCCACGCGGCCTATAATTTCAAGCGCGATCCCTTCTATTCCAACGGCTTCGTGCCGAGCGTGAAGCAACTCGTCGACCGTATCCTGACGGGGGATTGAGGGTGCCGGACGGCGTGATCGCGGCATGATCCCGGCGGTCGCCGCGACGCTGACGGCGGTCGCCCGCCGGATGCGCGCCGCGACCCGGCCGTGGTGGATCATCGGCAGCGGCGCGGTAGCGCTGCACGGCGTCCCGCTCGACGACGTTCACGACATCGACGTGATCGTCGATCGTGCGGAGGCGGCGAGGGTCCATGCGATATTCGGGGTCGAGCCATTCACGCTCGCGCCAGATCCGCTGTTTCGCTCCGCAGCCTTCGCGCGCTGGGTGGGGTCGGCACTGCCGGTCGAACTGATTGCGGGCTTCGAGGTGGCGATCGATGGCGGCTGGTGGCCGGTGGCCCTTCGGTCGCGCCGCGAGATGACTTTGGACGGGGAAACGCTCTATGTTCCCGACCGGGCCGAGATGATCGCGCTGTTGCGGCGGATCGGCCGACCGAAGGACTTGGTGCGCGCCGCGGCGCTGGAGGAGCGGGAGCCGGGTTGAGGCTCGGCTCCCGCCCCATGGGTCGGCGGGGGACGTTCGCCCCCCGTGGGATGCGGTCAATGTTGCTGCGCAGCAAGAGTTCCGGCCGGCAAACCTTTGTTACCAGCGCGGCCCGGCATCAGGCCCAGCCTTCGAGCACCTGGTCGGGCGGGCGGTGGCCATCGGCCCACATCCGGATGTTCTGGATGACGCGCTCGCCCGATGCCTGCCGCCCCTCGAGCGTCGCCGAGCCCATGTGCGGCGTCATCACCACGTTCGGCAGCGCGAGCAGGCGCGGATCGATGCGCGGCTCATGCTCCCAGACGTCGAGCCCGGCACCGGCGAGGCGGCCCGCCTCCAGCGCATCGACCATCGCGCCCTCTTCGACGATGCCGCCGCGCGAGGTGTTGATCAGATAGACGTGGGGCCGCATCAGTCCGATGCGACGGTGATCGATCAGGTTGCGGCTGTCGGCGTTGAGCGGGGTGTGGATGCTGACGATGTCGGCGACGCCGAGCAGCGCATCGAGGTCGGCGTGGAAGGTCGCGCCGAGTTCCGCCTCGACTACGGCGGGCAGGCGGCGGCGATTATGATAATGGATCGACAGGCCGAACGCGCGCGCGCGCCGCGCCACCGCCTGGCCGATCCGGCCCATGCCGACGATGCCCAGCGCCTTGCCGCCGATGCGACGGCCGAGCATGCCGCCGGGGCTCCAGCCATGCCATTCGCCCGAGCGCACCAGTTTCTCGCCCTCGGCGAGGCGGCGCGGGACGGAGACGATCAGCGCCATCGCCATGTCGGCGGTATCTTCGGTGAGCACGCCGGGCGTGTTGGTGACGATGATGCCGCGTGCTCGCGCCGCCTTCAGCGCGATATGGTTCACGCCCGCGCCGTAATTGGCGATCAGCTTCAACCGCGCGCCGGCACCCGCGATCAGATCCGCATCGATCTCGTCGGTGACGGTCGGGACCAGCACGTCGCAATCGGCCATCGCCGCCGCGAGCCGTTCGCGCGTCATCGCCACGTCGCCGCGGTTGTTGGTCGTATCGAACAGCGCCTCCAGCCGATCCATCACTGGATCGGCGAGTTCGCGGGTGACGATCACCCGGGGATGGCGGCGGGGTTCTGGCATCGCCGCACCGGCTTGGCGAAGGCGGGGCGGTGCGTCAACGGATCGTTGCCAACCGGATGCATCGCGCTAGAGAGAAGCGGCAGGGATAAGGACAGGAACGATGCGCCATCTGGCATGGGCAACCGCGGCGCTGGCAATAGTGGCTGCCGACGGCAGCGCTTTGGCCGCGGAGGCCAAAAAGGCGCTGCCCTATTACGCGTCGATCAGCGCCGGGCGTGCCAGGATGCGGACCGGCCCCGACAAGACCTATCCGGCGAGCTGGCTCTACCAGCGCGCCGATCTGCCGGTGCGGGTGATCGCGACCTTCAAGCAATGGCGCAAGGTCGAAGATCCGGATGGCACGCAGGGCTGGATGCTGGCGGCGCTGCTCAGCGAGCGGCGCACTGCGATCGTGCGCGGGCAGCAGCCGCTCGACATGCGTGCCGCACCCGCGCCGGGATCGAAGCTGCTGTGGCGCGCCGCACCAGGCGTTGTGGGCCGGCTGAGCGCGTGCGGCAACGGTTGGTGCCGGCTCGATGTGAAAGGGCAGGCGGGCTTCGTCGAGATCGGCAGTCTGTGGGGCATCGGGCCGACCGAGCAGCTGCCCTAGGCCCGAACCGGCAACCCGATCAGTTCATCAACTCGACCGCCATCGCCGTCGCCTCGCCGCCGCCGATGCAAAGCGAGGCAAGACCCCGGCGCTGGCCGTTGGTCTGCAGCGCGGAGAGGAGCGTCGCAAGGATGCGCGCGCCGCTCGCACCGATCGGATGGCCGAGCGCGCAGGCGCCGCCATGCACGTTGAGTCGCGCCGGATCGAGGCCGAGGTCGTGGATCGCGATCATCGACACCGCGGCGAACGCCTCGTTGACCTCGAACAGGTCGATGTCGTCGCGGCTCCAGCCGGCGCGTTCCATCGCCTTGCGCATCGCGAAGACGGGGGCGGTGGTGAACTTGGCGGGGTCGTGCGCATGCGCGGCGTGCGCGACGACGCGGGCGATCGGGGCGAGGCCGAGCCGCTCGGCGACGCTCGCGCGCGTCATCACCAGCGCCGCCGCGCCGTCCGAGATCGACGAGGCGTTGGCGGCGGTGATCGTGCCGTCCTTCGAGAAAGCGGGCTTCAGCGTCGGGATCTTGGCGACGTCGCCCTTGGCGGGTTGTTCGTCCTGCGACACCGTCACCGCGCCCTTGCGGCCTTTGACCTCGACCGCGACGATCTCCCGGTCGAACGCGCCGGAGCGTTGCGCCTTTTGCGCGCGGGTCAGCGACTCGATCGCATAGTCGTCCATCGCCTTGCGCGTGAATTGGTAGTCGGCGGCGGTCTCCTCGGCGAAGTTGCCCATCAGCTTGCCGGGCTCGTACGCGTCCTCGAGACCGTCGAGATACATGTGGTCGTAGAAGGTGTCGTGGCCGATGCGTGCACCGGCGCGGTGGCGCTTGGAGAGATAGGGAGCGTTGGTCATGCTCTCCATCCCGCCCGCGACGAGGAGGTCGACCGAACCCGCGGCGAGCGCGTCCGCGGCGAGGATCGCGGCCTGCATGCCCGATCCGCACATCTTGTTGACCGTCGTCGCCTCGACGTGCGTGCCGAGCCCGGCGCCGATCGCCGCCTGCCGCGCCGGTGCCTGGCCGAGTCCGGCGGGAAGGACGCAGCCCATGTAGATGCGTTCCACCGCCTCGGCCGCGGCGCCGCTGCGCTCCACCGCCGCCTTCACCGCCGCCGCACCGAGTTCGGTCGCCGACGCGCCGGCGAGAGCGCCCTGAAACGAACCCATGGGGGTGCGGGCATAGCCGAGGATGACGACGGGATCGGTGGACATGGGCTCTCCAGTGCTTCTAGTTGCGCGCGATCTAGGATGCGGCGGGGGGCGAGGCAATGACGGCGCTGATGGCCGGGAAACAATGCCGGGTTCGCGCGCTTCGCCATCATGGACGAATTTATCGAGCCGATACGGTGGTTTGCGTCGATCAGCGGCATGATCGCGGCGGGAGTCGTGTCGCTGGATTGGGGGCGCCGCGATACCGGTTGGGCGATGGTGCTCTTCTGTCTGTCCGCGATCGCCTGGATCACCGGCGCGGTGCTGATGCGCGACTGGGCGTTGGGATCGCAGAACGTCGTGCTGCTGCTCATCGATCTGCTCGGCGTCTATCGCTATCTGATTCGCGATCGGACCACCGCCGAGGGTTGAGATGAGCGCCGCGGTCGTCTGGCCGCTGGCGCTCGGCCTGCTCGGCGTCATCCTCGGTAGCTTCATCGCCGCGCTGGTGGTGCGCTGGCCGCAGGGCCGATCCGTGCTGCGCGGGCGATCGGCCTGCGACGGCTGCGGGCGAATGCTGCGCGCGATCGAGCTGGTGCCGCTGCTCAGCGCGCTCGTGCAGCGCGGGCGTTGCCGGCATTGCGGCGATCGCATCGACCCGCTGCACGGACGAATCGAGGCGGCGGGGCTCGCGATCGGCGCGGCGGCGGGGATCGTGGCGCCGGACTGGCTCGGCCTCGCCGGCGCGACGTTCGGCTGGTTGCTGCTGGCGCTCGCCGCACTCGACGTCGCGGCATTCTGGCTGCCGGACCGCCTGACCGCGCTGCTGGCGGCGAGCGGCCTTGCCGCCGGTGCAGGAGGCCTCGCGCCAGCGCTGACCGACCGGCTGATCGGCGGCATCGCGGGGTACGGCGCGCTTGCCGCCATAGCCTGGGGATATCGCGCATGGCGGGGGCGCGAGGGCATGGGCGGCGGCGACCCCAAGCTGTTCGCGGCCATCGGCCTGTGGCTCGGCTGGCGGATGCTGCCGGCGGTGCTGGTCATCGCGAGCCTGCTTGGACTCGGCATCGCGCTGTTCGCGACGCTGACCGGCCGCACCATCGCGCGCGACACGCCGCTGCCCTTCGGTGCGCTACTGGCGGCGGCGGCTTACCCGGCATGGCTGGTCATGGTAGGGATGGCGTCATGATCGCGCTGTTGCTCGCCATCGCCGCTCAGGCGGCGCCCGTGCCGTCCGTCGCACCGTCCGTATTGGGGTCGATCGGCCGCCAGCAACTGCCCGCGAAGGGATGTGCCGCCTATCTGTGGAACGCGACCGATCGCCAGCTGGTGGCGATGGCGGTGGCCGATCCGGCGACGCTGCGTCTTTCGATCGGCGGCAGGACGGTCGACCTCGTGCGCGCGGCGACGGAGGGGAATGCGACACTCGGCTTCGGTGCCAGCACCGACTATCGGGCGGAGGGAATCTCCGCCCGGTTGACGATGGAGGTGGTACGGCAGGAAGGGTTGACCGCCGGTGCCAAGGTCCCGACCGGATCGCTGCAGGTCGACCGGCCCGGCCAGGACGGGGTGATCGTGCCGGTCGCGGGACTGGTCGGCTGCGCGGCATGACGATGGAGGCGCTGCTCGCCGGCCAGCGCGCCGCCTTCGCCGCCGAACTGCCGGTCACGCTGGCGGTCCGCAAGGACCGGCTGAAGCGCGCGGCGGCGATGATCCGCGATCATGCGGAACGCTTCTGCGAGGCGTTGAGCGAGGATTTCGGCCATCGCAGCCGCGACCAGTCGATGCTGACCGACATCGCGGGATCGATCGGCCCGATCAACCATGCGCTGAAGCACCTCGAGCGCTGGGCGCGGCCGGAGCGGCGGGCGGTACAGTTCCCGCTCGGTCTGCTCGGCGCACGCGCCTGGGTCGAATATCAGCCCAAGGGCGTGGTCGGCGTGATCGCGCCGTGGAACTTCCCGGTCAATCTGGTGATGGGACCGGTCGCGGGGGCCTTTGCCGCGGGCAATCGCGCGATGGTCAAGACCAGCGAGTTCACCCCCGCGACCGCAGCGCTGTTCGAAACGGTCGTCGGCGAGTATTTCGCCGCGGACGAACTCGCCTTCGTCTCGGGCGGTCCCGAGGTCGGCAAGGCGTTCGCTTCGCTGCCGTTCGACCATCTGCTGTTCACCGGCGCGACCGGGATCGGCCGGCATATCCTGCACGCGGCGGCCGACACTCTCACCCCGGTGACGCTGGAACTCGGCGGCAAGAGCCCGGCGATCATCGGCCATGGCGCCGACATGGCGCGGGCGACCGAGCGGATCGCGCTTGGCAAGATGTTGAACGCGGGTCAGATCTGCCTCGCCCCGGACTATCTGCTGGTGCCCGCCGAGCGCGAGCAAGCCGCGGTCGATGGCCTCAAGGCGGCGGCGAGCGCCATGTATCCGACGCTGCTTGCCAATCCCGACTACACCGCGGTCATCAACGACCGGCACCACCGGCGGCTGACCGAATGGCTCGACGACGCACGCGACAAGGGCGCGCAGATCGAGATCGTCAATCCGGCGGGCGAGGATTTCGCCACGTCGAACAGCCGCAAGATGCCGCTGCACATCGTCCGCAACGCCACCGACGACATGACGGTGATGCAGGAGGAGATTTTCGGGCCGATCCTGCCCGTCGTCCCGTATGACGGGATCGACGCGGCGATCGCGCGGATCAACCGCGGGCCGCGACCGCTCGGTCTCTACCACTTCGGCAGCGATGGCGCCGAGCGGCGACGCGTGCTCGACCGCACGATCTCGGGAGGCGTAACGCTCGACGACGTCGTCTTCCACGTGTCGATGGAGGATCTGCCATTCGGCGGGGTCGGGCCGTCGGGGATGGGCAGCTATCACGGCATCGACGGTTTCCGAACCTTCAGCCATGCCAAGGCGGTATTCCGTCAGGCCCGCATCGATGTCGCCAAGCTCGCCGGCCTGAAACCGCCCTATGGCAAGGCACTTGCCGCATCGGTGCGCCGCCAGATGCGCGGGTGACGTCCCGCCGTCGTCGATGCTGTCTATCCCATTGGTCGTGCGAAATAATTTTAGACGCTTGCGTTTGGCGCGATTCCGCGGTGCAACCAAGACGGCGGTCCGGCGTTATTGGTCGGCTTGGGGGTGTATTCGAACGCGAACGCTCTCGAAAAGGGGACGGGAACGCGTGCGAGTATCGACCGGACGACACTATTGGCTTGCCTTCGCTCTGGCGGCGGCGGTCCCTGCCGGTGCGCAGTTCAACCAGCAGCAAGGCACCGCCCCCGCGCGCGGCCCCGACGCGCCGAAGACCGATCGGACGAAGACGGATGGCGACAAGGCCGATGGCGGCGCCCAGGCGCCGGCAGAGCCCGCCGCCAACGCGCCGATCGTCCCGGACAGCGAATTCAACGCCGCGCTGCCGCCGCTGACCGGCGATATCAACGCGCCGCTCGAACCGATGCCGCAGGAGGCGAAGGCCGCGCCTTCGACGCCCGCCACGGTGCAGCCGATGGTCGCGGCCGACGGCACGCTGCCGCCCGCCGCAGCCGAGAATCCGGAACTCGCGCAGCCGCTGCAACCGCTCGCCAGCTTCGATACCGCGCCGCTTCAGACCGCCGCCGACATCAAGGACAAGGACGCGCCGCAGATCCGCTACGACACGGTGCTGAAGGGGCTGGAGGAGCTGGATCTCGCCGGCCAGTTCAAGTCGCTTTCGGCGTTGGAGGAGGGCAAGGGCAAGGCCGCCAACGCGACGCAGGTCGCGGCACGTGCGCGCGAGGACGAGGCGCTGGCGGTGCGGCTGATGAAGTCGCTCGGCTATTATGACGGTACCGCGGTGTCGCTGATCGAGACGGTGCCCGATGCGTCGGACCCGACGAAGCCGGGGCGTCTTCGCGCGACGGTGACGGCGACGCCCGGACGGCTCTATCGCCTGTCCTCGGTGACGGTCGATGCGCAGCCGGTGACGCCGCCCGACCTCGTCACGCACAACCTGCCGCTCAAGGTCGGCGATCCGATCGAGGCGGCGCGGATCCAGGGGGCCGAGGCGAACGTCAGCCTGGTGTTGCCGCAACAGGGCTATCCGTTCGTCAAGGTCGGCGACCGCGACATCCTGCTCGACGACCAGTCCGAAAAGGCGACGGGCGCCTATACGTTGCCCGTCGATACGGGGCCGCGCTCCAGCTTCGGCCAATTGACGACGACGGGCGATCCCGTGTTCGGGCTCGATCACCTCAACGTCTTCCCGCGGTTCAAGCCGGGCGACCTCTACGACAGCCGCAAGACCGACGATCTGCGCGACGCATTGGTCGCGACCGGCTTGTTCTCCAGCGTCGCGGTCGAGCCGCAGCGCACCGGTCGCACCAACGCCGACGGGACGGAGGCGGTCGACCTGCTCGTTCGTCAGACCGAAGGGCCGCCGCGCAGCCTCGCCGGCAGTGCGGGCTATTCGACCGGCCAGGGCTTCAAGGCCGAGGGCAGCTGGACGCACCGCAACCTGTTCCCGCCCGAAGGCGCACTGATCGGCACGATCGTCGCGGGTACGCAGGAACAGGGCGCATCGGGTACCTTCCGCCGCTCCAACGCGGGCAAGCGCGACAAGACCTTCACCGCCATCGCCAGCGCGACGCACA
>JBKBTU010000150.1:0-6680 GCA_046290715.1 Sphingomonas sp.
GTCGCTTCGGTGACCGCGCTCATCGTCTCGGCGACGGCATCCAGCGCACGATTGTAGTCGAGCCGCAGGCGCTCATAGTCTGCCGGAAACGCCTGATCGATACGGTGGCTGAGGTCGCTCGAGGCGAGGCGGGTCAGCCCGTCGCCGAGCGCCGCCACCACCACGTCCTGCGCGACGCTCGCATCGTGCACCTTCTGGGCATTGTCGCGGAAGACCTGCATCGCGCGCGCCATGCGGCCGACGCAATCGGCGTGATCGGTGTGGACGATCGGGGTCACGAGATCGCCGGCGGCGAGGGCCTCCATACGCACCACGGAGTTGACGTAAGGCCGGCAGATGATCCGGCCGGAGACGGCGATCAGCGCCGCGGCCAGCACTGCGAGGACCGCAGCGATCACGGTATACATCTCCTCCGAGCCGGAAGGACCCACGCCGGCAAGATAGGTGGTGGCCAGCATCGCGGACGCGAGGATCGTCTGTGCGCCGAGCAGCACCTTGAACTTGGTGCGGATTGGAGCGTTCTTTTCGAACCATGCAAGCATCGTCGTGTCCTTGGTGAGATAACGAGCCGCCGCGTGTCGTCCGCCCGTGCGAACCGACGTCACTTGCCGGACATCCTGCGTCCGCTATGGCCTCGAAGGGTGAAGAGCAGGTTAAGTATGTCCAATCTTGATCATACTCGTTTTGGTTCGGAATCAGGTTCGATATGACGTGTTATCGGCTGGGCGATGCCGTTCCGGAGGTCGGGGAGGGCGTGTTCGTGGCGCCGGGTGCGCATGTGATCGGCCGGGTGGTGCTGGGAGATCGCGCATCGATCTGGTTCGGAGCGGTCGTCAGGGGCGACAACGATCCGATTCGCATCGGCGCCGAGAGCAATGTGCAGGACGGCGCGATGATCCACGCCGATCCCGGCGTGCCGACGACGATCGGCGACGGCGTCACCATCGGTCACCATGCGATCGTCCATGGTGCGAGCGTCGGCGACAACAGCCTGATCGGCATGGGCGCGACCGTACTCAATCGCGCGGTGATCGGCGCGAATAGCATCGTCGGCGCGAACGCCCTCGTCACCGAAGGCAAGACCTTTCCCGACGGCGTCCTGATCGTCGGCGCGCCGGCGCGGGTGCTGCGGGCGCTGACCGATGCGGAGATCGCCGGCCTGCGGCTATCGTCGGCGACCTATGTCGCGAACGCGCGCCGCTACGCCGCCGATTTACAGCCGCTTTAGTTTGCGATCCAGCAAAGCTGGATCGGGGCGGGGCCGCGGCCCCACCCCCGGCCGCCCCCGCAGCGTCTCCTGGTGGGGCGGCGGGGGGGGGGCGTGGGCCGGCACCGCATCCACGGAAGTGGATCAAAGTCTAGACGAAGCGCGCGACGAATCCGGCGGTGAGCTCCGGTTCGGTAACCGGAATCATGTGGCCGCCGTCGATCAGCTCGAACGTGGTGCCCGGCACGGTGTCGGCGGTGCGCCGGCCGTGGAGCGTAGGGTCGAGCACCGCATCGCCGCGGCCGAACAGGATCGCGAGCGGCACGCCGAGCGTCGGATAGCGCGCGACGATCCCCGCCATCTCGCGGTCGGCGGCGAGAAGGTCGGCGTGCGCCGCGGCCAGCGCGGAGGGGCGCTGCGTTAGCAGCCCGCCGCCGCGGGTACCGAAATCGGCGGGTGGCGCCTCGGGCGCGAACACCATCTGGAGGCTGCGTTCGCGGGTCAGGCGGGTGAGCGGCGGACCCAGCGTATGCGCAAGCAGCTGGCGCAGTGCCGGCGGTACGGCGGCTAGCGCCCTGAAATTGTCGGGCACCTCCTCCTGCACCTGCGTTAGCGGCGCGATCAGTGCGAGCGCGCGGACGAGGTCGGGCCGGTCGAGCGCCAGCGCGAGGCTGACCGCGCCGCCGAGCGAATGCCCGACGAGCAGGGGGCGATCGAGGCCCAGCGCCTCGATGAAGCGTGCGATGATCGCGCCTTGAGCGACGATGCCGGGCTCGGTGCCTTCGGCAGCGGTCGAATAGCCCGACCCCGGCCGGTCGACGAGGATCACGCGATGGTCGCGCGCGAGGATGTCGAGCATCGCATAGCCGAAGTTGCGCAGCTGGCCGCCGAGACCGTGGACCATGACGATCGTCGGGCCGGTGCCGCGGTCGACGTAATGGAGCCGCGCACCCTCCACCTCGAGATGGCGGCCGTCCTGCGGCACGAGCCGTTCGGCCTCGCGCGCGATTCGATCGGCATAGAGGGACAGGCCAAGGCCCCCCGCCGCGGCCAGCGCGGCGCCCCCGAGCAACGATCCGAAGGTCCAGCGCGCGCCGCTCGTCATGTCCCGTCCCTTTCCGCCGTCGAGAGCGCGAGTGTAGCAGCCGCGCAGCGTTTGTCAGGCGGTGGTGACGATGCCGTCGACGACGGTGACCGGCCATGGCGTCAGGTGCTGGCCGACGCAGGGACCGCCGACGCACAGCCCGGCATCGATGGTGAACAGCGCGCCGTGCCAGCTGCACGCGATGAAGTCCCGCGCCGGGCTGAGATAATCGTCCAGTGTCCGGGCCAGCGGCACGCCGGCGTGCGGACAGCGGTCGACATAGCCGACGACGGTATCGCCGCGGCGCACGACGAAGCCGTGGAAGCGGCCGGCGCGCATCTGGAGCACGACGTTGCGCGCGGCACCGTCGGCGATCTCGGCCAGCGCGACGAGCGCGACGCCCGCGGGTGTCGCCGAGAGGCGCCCGCTCGGACTTTCGCTCGGGCGCTCGGTCATGCGTCCGCGTCGGGCTGGCGGCTGGGGTGCGCGGCCTCGGCGAGCGCGGCGGCTCGCGCGGCGGCGGCGACGAGATTCGGATAGGGCGTCGTATCGACGCCGAACCGCTCCGCCGAATAGAGCGCGGGTATGGTGATACAGTCGGCGAGCGTCGGCATCGCACCATAGGCGAAGCCCTTGCCGTGGCGGGCGATCAATGCCTCGAGCGCGGCGAACCCGTCGGTCATCCAATGCGCCATCCAGGCGTTCACCTGCGCTTCGGACGCGCCGAAATCCTGCCGCAACGCCTTCAACGTCCGCAGATTGTGGAGCGGATGAACATCCGTCGCGATCGTCGCGACCATGCCGCGGACGATGGCGCGGCCGTTCGCATCTGCGGGCATCAGCGGCGGATCGGGAAAGCGCTCGTCGAGCCATTCCAGGATCGCAACGCTCTGGGTCAGGACGATCCCGTCGACCTCCAGCGCGGGCACCAGACGCTGCGGGTTGAGCGCGGCATAGGCCGGGTCCGCCTGGCCGCCGGTGCGCAGGTCGTGGTTGACCTGATCGTAGGCGAGCCCTTTCAGCGCCAGCGCGATGCGGACGCGATAGGCGGCGCCCGAGCGCCAGTAGCCGTGGAGGATCACGGTCGATCCTGCGGCAGCACCGCCTTGGGGAAGTCCGCCCACACCGCGTCGTAATCGAGTTGGGCATGACCCAGCGCATGCGCGGTCGGTCGGTACGGCCAGCAGCTCTCCAGCATGAAGGCCATCGTGCCGTCGATCTTGTGCGGTTTCAACTCGGCCGCCGATGCGCCCTGCCAGCTGGCGAGGTCGGGGCCATGGCCGGCCATGAGGTTGTGGAGCGATATACCGCCCGGCTGGAACCCCTCCGCCTTGGCGTCGTAGGCGCCGGCGATCAGGCCCATCGCCTCGCTCATCACGTTGCGGTGGAACCAGGGCGGGCGGAACGTGTCCTCCGCCACCATCCAGCGCGGCGGGAAGATCACGAAATCGGCATTGGCGCGGCCCGGCACGTCGCTGGGCGAGGTCAGCAGCGTGAAGATCGACGGGTCGGGATGGTCGAAGCTGACCGTGCCCATCGTGTTGAAGCGGGCGAGGTCGTAACGCCAGGGGGCGAGATTGCCGTGCCAGGCGACGACGTCGAGGGGACTGTGGTCGAGCGTCGTCGTCCACAGCGATCCCATGAACTTCTGGATCACCTGCGTCGGCTCGTCGCGATCCTCGAACCAGGCGACCGGCGTCTCGAAATCGCGTGGGGCCGCGAGGCCGTTGGCACCGATCGGGCCGAGATCGGGCAGGCGGAACAGGCTGCCGTGGTTCTCGCAGACATAGCCGCGTGCGCTGCCGTCGGGCAGTTCGGCGCGGAAGCGCACGCCGCGCGGCACCAGCGCGATCTGACCGGGCGCTACGTCGATACGGCCGAGTTCGGTCAAGAGCGCGAGCCGCCCCGCCTGCGGCACGAACAGCAGCTCGCCGTCGGCGTCCATGAACACGCGGGCGGTCATGTCGGCGTTGGCGGCATAGACGTGCATCGCCACGCCCTCGAGGTCGGCGGGATCGCGGTTGGCGAGCATCGTCGTCATGCCGTCGATCAGGTCGGTGCCGGGCGCGGCCTCGGCGCACGGGTCCCAACGCAGCCGGTTCGGCGCGAGCGGGGCATCGCTGGTGCCGGGGGCGAACAAAGGCGCGCCGTCGTAGCGGGTATAGGGCGGATGCTCCGCGGTCGGCCGCATGCGGTAGAGCCACGAGCGCCGGTTCTCGTGGCGCGGCGCGGTGAAGGCGGTGCCCGACAGCTGCTCGGCGTAGAGGCCGAAGGCGGGCCGCTGCGGCGAATTGCGGCCGATCGGCAGCGCGCCGGGGATGGCTTCGGTCGAGACGTGGTTGCCGAAGCCGGGGATGTAGGGGTGGTGGTCGGTCATGTTCTGGCGTCCTCTCCCTGATCCCCTCTCCCTTTGGGAGAGGGGCAAGCTCGCGCAGCGAGCGCGGGGTGAGGGTGGGTGCGAGACCGCTGATGAGTCGCCCTCACCCTCACCCTTCCGCCGGCTCCGCCGGCTCCCTCCCTCTCCCGCAGGGAGAGGGACTTGCGCGTCTCCACCCGCCGTGCCGGCCGGTCGACGGCGGCGCCTTCGCGCCGCACCTCGAACGAAGCGTCGCTTCGCTCGTCGGTCAGGCGTCGACCGTGATGACACCGCGGCGGATCTGATCGAGCTCGATCGACTCGTACAGCGCCTGGAAGTTGCCGTTGCCGAAGCCTTCGTTGCCCTTGCGCTGGATGATCTCGAAGAAGATCGGGCCGACCATCGTCTCGGTGAAGATCTGGAGCAGCAGGCCTTCCTCGCCGACGTTGCCGTCGATCAGGATGCGGTTGCGCTTCAGGCGGTCGAGGTCCTCGCCATGGCCGGGCACGCGCTTGTCGACGAGCTCGTAATAGGTCTCGATCGTGTCCTGCAGGCGGACGCCGCGGGCGCGCAGCTTCTCGACGGTGGTGTAGATGTCGTCGGTGGTCAGCGCGAGATGCTGAATGCCCTCGCCATTATAGTCGCGGATGAACTCCTCGATCTGGCTCTTGTCGTCCTGGCTCTCGTTCAAGGGGATGCGGATCGCGCGGTCGGGAGCGATCATCGCCTGGCTGAACAGGCCCGTCGCCTTGCCCTTGATGTCGAAATACTTCTGCTCCTCGAAGCCGAAGATCTGGCCGTAGAAGGTCGACCAGGTGCGCATCTGGCCGCGGCGGACGTTGTGGGTGAGGTGGTCGAGCAGGTCGAGGCCGACGCTGTTCGCGGCCTCCGCCTCGGCCGCGCCCGGTACCTGGTCCCAATCGTCGTAGACGCTGCCGGCCGCCCCGTGGCGATCGACGAGGTACAGCAGCGAGCCGCCGATCCCTTCGAGCGCGGGGATGCCATCCAGCGACTGGCCGGCGGGCGCGGGCTTGGCGCCGCGCGCGATCGCCGCGTCATAGGCGGCCTGCGCGTCCTCGACCCGGAACGCCATCGCGCTCGCCGACGGCCCGTGCGCGGCGCGGAAGTCGGCGGCGTGGCCGCTGTCCTCGCGGTTGAGGAGCAGGTTGATCCGGCCCTGCTTGTAGCGGGTGATCGGCTTCGTCCTATGCGTCGAGGCGGCGACGAAGCCCAGCGCCTCGAACTGCGCGGCGAGCGCGTCCGGATCGGGCGAGGTGAATTCGCAGAATTCGAAACCGTCGAGCCCCATCGGGTTGACGTCGATATGCTCGTTCGCTGCGTCGGTCATGCTGGCGCTCCAGATGGTATCGTCTGTTACCAAATTCCTGCGGCATTGCCAAAGCGGTGTCAACTGATACCACCCCGCCATGGCTTCGCCCCGCCTCGTTCTCGACGACTTCATCCCCTATCGCCTGTCGGTGACGTCGAACCTCGTCAGCGACTCGATCGCGCGCGCCTATGAATCGCTGTTCGGGCTCAGCATTCCGGAATGGCGGCTGGTCGCGGTGGTCGCGGAAACCGGCGGCATCACGCAGCAGGCGATCGGCGCGCGGACGCGGATGGACAAGGTGACGGTGTCGCGCGCGGCGATCGCGCTGGTCGATCGCGGACTGCTCGCCCGCCGCGCCAATGCGGAGGACCGCCGCTCGCACCTCCTCGAGCTGACCGGCGCGGGGCGCGACCTGTATGCGGCGGTGGCGCCCAAGGCGCTCGACCTCGAAAGTCGCATCTTCTCCGCCTTCGACCCTGCGGAGATCGCCGGTTTCGTCGCGATGCTGCGCCGGATCGAGGGCGTCGCGCTGGCGCTGGACGACTGATCCCCCCGGCACAATTGTGCGACATTTGCCGTTTAGGGCGCCGTTCGCAGATCGGCAGAGGGGTTAGTGTATGCGTTGGGTGGCGGTGATGATGGCGGCGACGAGCTGGCCGGCGATGGCGGTCGCGCAACAGGCGCCCGCCCCGGCCGCACCAGC
>JBKBTU010000151.1:0-611 GCA_046290715.1 Sphingomonas sp.
ATCTGCTGCCCGCCCGCTTCTTTCCCACCGAGATCGCCGTGTCGACGATCGACGGGAAACCGGTGAAGACGCTCGTCGATCGTCCGCTGGCGGACGACCTGCCGGTCGACTTCGACGCGACCGTCAAGGGCCCGCGCGAAGCGGAATGGCGGGCGGACGCCCCCGCCACTTTGGTCTGGGCGGAGGCGCTCGATGGCGGCAATCCGCGCGCGAAGATCGCCTTCCACGACAAGGTGATGATGCAGGCCGCGCCGTTCGACGCCGCGCCGGTCGAGCTTGCCAGGACGCCTGCGCGCTATGCGACGACGATGTGGGGCGACGACGGCTTCGCGATTGTCGTCGATCGCGAATGGCGGTCGCGCACCGAACATCGCCAGGCCGTCGCCCCATCGCGACCGGGCGAGAGCCGGATGCTGCTCACCCGCAATTACCAGGATCAATATGGCGACCCCGGTGATCCGATCCTGGAGGACAATGCCGCGGGCAAGCCGGTGATGCGCTTCACGCCACGCCACGACGCCGTCTTTGTCAGCGGCGACGGCGCGACCAAGGCGGGCGCCTTCCCCTTCCTCGCGACGATGCCGCTCGCCGGGGGCGAACAGACCCGGCTC
>JBKBTU010000151.1:1255-6606 GCA_046290715.1 Sphingomonas sp.
AGCCTACAACCGCACGCTGACCCCGTTCGGCTTCCAGGCGGAGCAGCGCACCTACTGGCAGGCGACGCCCACCTATACCGAGATGAGCCCCTTCACCTACGCCGACCGGATCAAGGCCCCGATCCTGCTGATCCACGGCGGGGCCGACGACAACAGCGGCACGTTCCCGATCCAGTCGGAACGCATGTATGCCGCGCTGAAGGGCAATGGTGCGACCGTCCGCTACGTCGTGCTGCCCAACGAGCCGCACGGCTATCGCGCGCTGGAATCGACCGAGGAGACGCTGTGGCAGATGAACGACTGGCTGGAGCGCTACGTCAAGCCGAAACGGCCGCCTGCGCCATCATCGACGACATCGGCTACCGACTGACGGGAGCCGCTGTCGCCCCTTGCGTCTGACGCCGCCCTTCCCCAGCTTTCGCGGGTCGGATGTGTCCCTCGCCGCGTCGAGATGGGCGGGTGGCCGCAATCGGCACGCGCAGGACGTTCGCTGTGCCGCGTGCCGCAAACTGGAGCCTGCACCATCTTCAACATCGTCTTTGCCGTACCGGCGCTCATCGCCTCCGCGCGCTGGTTGTGGCCGCTGCCGTTGCCGCTGTTGGCCAAGGTCGGGGTCGGAGTGTTGCTGATCGCCGCCTCGCAATTCCACTTGTGGAGCCGGCTGTCCTCGGGATCCGTGTTCGCACCCGAATTCCCGCGCCTCGTCGTGATCCTGTTCAACTGGGCGTTCGGGGCGCTGGTCTTGCTGGCGGTGTTCCAGATCGTCGTCGACCTGGGTGCGCTGGGGACGATGCTGGTGCGCCGCCACATCGTGCAGGAACCCGTCGCGCTGCGTGGTGCCATCGCTGCGCTGGCCGCCCTCCTCGCCGCGATCGAGGTCGCGAATGCGATCCGCGTCCCGCCGGTGCGGGACGTGACCGTGGCGATCCCGAACCTGCCCTCCGCATTCGACGGCTATCGTATCGTCCAGCTGACCGACCTCCATATCAGCCGGCTGTTCACCGCGACCTGGGCGCGCGACGTCGTCGATCGTACCAACGCGGCGGGCGCGGACCTGATCGTGGTCACCGGCGACTTCATCGACGGGTCGGTCGCCATGCGCCGTCGCGCCATCGAACCACTGCAAGACCTGCGTGCGCCGGACGGCGTCTATGCCATCCCCGGCAACCACGAATATTTCTTCGATTACGGCGCGTGGATGCGGCAGCTGTCTGGCATGGGGTTTCGCATGCTGCTCAACGCGCATGCGGTGATCGCGCGCGACGCGGCCGAACTGGTCGTCGCGGGCGTCACCGACCTGTCGGCGCCGAGCGTCGGCGAAGCTCCGCCCAACCTCGATGCCGCGCTTCGCGGCGCACCCGCCGACGCGCCAATCGTGCTGCTCGATCATCAACCGCGCATGGCGCGCGCGGCGGCCGCACGCGGGGTAGCGCTGCAACTGTCGGGACATACGCACGGCGGCATGATCGTCGGGCTCGACCGCCTCGTGGCGCGCGGCAATGCAGGGTTCGTGTCGGGCCGGTACGACGTCGGTGGGATGACGCTCTACGTCAGTAACGGCACGGGACTGTGGCCGGGCTTCGCGCTCAGGCTCGGCGTACCCTCCGAGATCACCCGGATCACATTGCGCCGGGCTTAGGCGTGAGCGATCGGCTGCCGGATCCGCCCCTGCTCCGATGGAGATCAGCGAAGATTGCCACGGTCGTGGCAGCTACCTCCAGGCCGTCACCGAGCGCACGCCGAAGAGGCTCTCTTGCGGCAGGTCGAAGATGAAATAGGGATTGAGCTGCGGCGGCGCTCCCGCCGCGTCCAGCCGCGTCCGCTGATCCGGCGTCAGTACGATGTCGAGCGACGCGGCGTTCTCCTGCACCTGTTCGGGTCGGCTCGCCCCCATCAGCACGGCGGATACGCCGGGCCGCCCCGCGACCCAGGCGAGCGCGACCTGCGCCATGGGACGGCCGACCTCCCCGGCGACGACGCGCAGCGCGTCCACGATGCCGAAGTTCGCTTCGGTGAACAGCATGCCGCCGTAGGGATTGTCGCCGTTGAGGCGCCCGTCGCTGCCGCCGGTGTGGGCGCCCGCCGTGTTCGGGACGCCCCCCGCCGGGCCGAAGTCGGCAAGCTTTTCCCGCCCGTACTTCCCCGTGAGCATCCCGAAGGCGAGCGGGCTCCACGCCACCAGCCCGAGGCCGAGCGCCCGGCCCGCAGGCACCACGTCCAGCTCCACGCCACGATCGATCAGCGAATAGCTGTACTGAAGTCCGATCGGCTCGGGCAGCCCATGCGCGCGCGCCAGGGTGGCGATCTGCGCGACGTACCATGCCGGTGCGTTGGAGAAGCCGTAGTAGAGGATATCTCCCCGGCGGACCGCATCGGTCAGCGCGCGCAGCACCTCCTCGGCCGGCGTCGTGCGATCCCAGACGTGCGTCCAGTACATGTCGACGTAATCGGTGCCGAGGCGGCGGAGCGACCCTTCCACGCCATCACGGATGTTGCGCGCCGAGTTGCCGCCGGCCAGCGGATTGCCCGCGCCGCGGGGAAAACCGGATTTGGTCGCGATCACCATCCGGTCGCGGCCGCCGCGCGCGCGCAGGAACCGGCCGACCATCGCCTCGCTCTCGCCACCGGAATAGACGTCGGCGGTGTCGATGAAGTTGCCGCCCGTGTCGGCATAGGCATCGAAGATCGCCCGCGATCCGGCTTCGTCGGCGCCCCAGCGCCCCGCTCCGAAGGTCATCGTCCCCAGCGCCAGCGGGCTCACCGCCAAACCGGAACGGCCCAGCGTGCGATAATCGGTCATACCCATGGTGCGTCACTCCTCGTGTCGGGCTCAAGCTAGGGCATGCCGGCGCAGCGGATTAGCCGTTGCGGACCGCAAGGGGTTGTGAGCATGATGCAGCAATGCGACGCGGCGACCTCGACGATCTCGCGGCCTTCGCCGGCGTCGCCCGGCATCGAAGCTTCACGCGAGCCGCCGCCGAGCTCGGCCTCTCGCCCTCCGCGCTGAGCCACGCGATGAAGGCGCTGGAAGAACGGCTCGGTGTCCGCCTTCTCGCCCGCACGACGCGCTCGGTCGCGCCGACCGCGGCCGGAGCGCAGCTTCTTCGCTCGCTGGATCCCGCGCTCGCGCACGTGTCCGAGGGCTTGGCATCGCTCGCGGACTGGCGCGGCGCGCCTTCCGGCACGGTGCGGCTGACGACGTTCGGCTATGCGGCGCGTACCATCCTGGCGCCACGGCTGCCGCGCTTCCTGCTCGATCACCTCGACGTTGCCGTGGAGGTCATCGTCGAGGACCGGCTCATCGACCTGGTGGCGGGGGGCTTCGACGCGGGCATCCGGCTCGGCGAGGCGGTCGAGCGCGACATGGTGACGGTGCCGGTCGGCCCCGACCTGCGCACCGTCGTCGTCGGCACGCCCGCCTATTTCGCGCGGCACGCCCCGCCCGAGACTCCGGCGGATCTCGATCGCCATGTCTGCGTCAACTACCGTCTGCTCGGCGGCGGCGGCCTGCTGCCGTGGGAGTTCGAGGGAGCCGGCAGGGCCATGAAGTTGAAAGTGCCGGGCCAGCTCATCGTCAACGACGAAGTCGTGGCGGCGGCGGCGGTGCGCGCCGGCGCCGGGCTCGGCTATATGATGGAGCACGATGTGGCGGATGAGATCGCCGACGGGCGGCTCGTCCAGGTCCTCGACGCCTGGTGCCCGAGCTATCCGGGATGCCGCCTCTATTATCCCGACCGCCGTGTCACTCCTGCGCTACGTGCATTGATCGGCGCATTGCGCGTGTACGGCGATGGACCGCATACAGCGTCCTGAAGAGCATCTCGAGAAAGCCTTTTGAGCGATGGTGCCTGTTGCCTCCGACGCCGGCCCTCCTACATCATCTCCATGGCACCCGATGATGTCGAATATCTAAGACGGCGAGAGGCCGACGAGCGCGCCGCTGCCGAAGATGCCGCCTGCATGGCGCGCACCGCGCACGAAGACCTTGCCGACGAATATGCCGAACGTGCTGCGGCGTTGAGCCGGGAAGCGGCCGAGACGGACGCGACCCTTCAGGAACTCGTTCGGCAGATCGATTAGCGTCGCGCCCTAGACCGGCTGTCTTACCGGCCTTTGCCACTGCATCGTCATGTTCGGCCCGGTGCGCTGCTAACGTTCCAGGCGCATCGCTTGCAGGCTCGCGGCACGCCGTTCATACGCATCGGCTATGTCGAGAAGCTTTTGAGCAGCAGACGGGTTCGAAGCGCCTTCCGCATAGCGACGGCATAGATCACGTTGCATGAGAAGCGTTGCAAGCTCGTCACTCATCTTGGCCTCCGCCAGATGAAAGCATCAACGATGTTTCAGGTTCCGACCCACATGACGATCCGTCGCGACCGGGACTATCTATTGCGCGATTCGCACGGATAGAGCGCTGCGTCGACGTCAGCTACTCGACCAACTGTCGGTGGGGCCGTTCAGTCCCTCCTCGCCCGAGTCGCCTGCTCATCCCGGATGAATGCCAGCCACTGCGGCATGACGGATCGCTTCTTCTTGAGATGTGATCGTACGTCCTGCACCAGGCCACGCGCATCCTGCGCATAGTGTTCGCGATCCGCCTGAAGTCTCGCAAGCGACCAGTGCCCCACGTGAACCGTGTACCGTTCCCGTAGCAGGCTCGCTTCGGCGGCGAGTTCGTTGAACAGGTAAGGGCGTCTCCCCATTGCGGACCGCCTGATCGGCCCGTTGATCTCGGTCTCCTCGCGGCTGAGGTTCGCATGGAGCAGGCCAGCCAATTCCATCCGCAGCGCTCCTATGTCGCTTACGCGGTCCCCGTTCAGCGCCATGAGCAGGCTCTCGCAGCAGGTTAGCACCGCGGCGTGCTGCTGGTCGATGGAGAGGGTGGATGCCGCTTGGAATGATCGCATGGCCACGGGGTACGTCCACAATCCTTACTAAAACCGATCAATCTGGACGTTCTTCGCGGAAAGCTTGGTATGGCATCAGCTTTCCTGCGGCCCCTGCCCGCAGCCACCGCCTTTCCCGGCAGTTGCGCACATCAACCCTTGGCTCTTTGACGCCCGAAGTCGGGATTGATTCAGGTTAGGTGCCTGCTCATTTAGGGATCCATGAGCTTCAAGCGTGTCATCTATACGAGCCGTCGCGTGCATCCGGACAGCGATGCAGACGTTTACGCGATCCTGGCTGCTGCCCGTCGCAACAACAGCATGGACGGCGTAACAGGTCTGCTCTGGACCGATAAGGGAGCCTTTCTCCAGCTTCTCGAAGGGCCGCCGGAGAGCGTCGACATGACGTTCGATCGTATCAGCAAAGATCCCCGGCATGCCGATGTGGTGGTTCTGGAGGAGAGC
>JBKBTU010000152.1:0-318 GCA_046290715.1 Sphingomonas sp.
ACGCGGATCATGGTGTGGAGATAATGCATGTCAGGCCCTGCTTGGAATGGGACGGCGCACTGTTACGCCCCCAACGCGCGGGCCACCAGCCCCGGTTCCCTTCGGCTCACACGTCGCCGACGCAGGCGGTTTCTCACTCGGAGACGTGGAAACGCGGAGGGGTTGGACCTGGCCGCACGCGCGGCCCTTTATCCTCAGATGTTGATGATGCAGCTGGGCTGCCCCGCGCGGATCATCTCCGCGTCTCCGCGTCTCCGCGTGAACCATATTTCCTCGCGGCTTGGTGCGAAGCGAGAGTTCAATCCATGCCGACGGCAA
>JBKBTU010000152.1:328-6601 GCA_046290715.1 Sphingomonas sp.
TGGCCCGTACAATCCCGAAGAGATCCCAGCCTTCGCTGGGATGACGATCGGTTTAACAGGGAGGGATCAGCCCCCGATCGCTCAGCGTCCGGCCGGAACTGCCGTGGGCGCATCGCCGAACTGGGCGAGCGCCGCGCGAGCGTTGCGGCCGGCAGGCGCGTTGGGGGCGAGGCGCGCGGCTTCCGCCCAGGCGGCGCGGGCACCGGCCTCGTCACGGGCGAGCGCGGCGACGTTGCCTGCCTCGAGCTGGACGGAGGCATCGTCGGCGGCGCGCTTCAGTGCCTCGGCGATGTCCTTTTTCGCGCGCGGGATGTCGCCGTCGCGGCGCGCGAGGGTCGCCGACAGCAACCAGGCGAGCGGATCGTCGCCGGCGTTGGTCAGGGCAAGGTCGATGTCCCGCCGCGCTGCGGCATCGTCGCCGCTCGCCACCATCACGCGTGCGTGGTCGAGCTGCGCCTCGCCGAGCGCCAGCCCCTCCAGCGTGCCGGCGACGAGCGCGCTGTCGAGCGCACTGCGCGCCCGCGGAATGTCGCCCGCGGCCAGCCGGGCATTCCCGGCCTGCGCCCAATAGGTCGCCGCGCGGCGATCGTGTGCGGTCTCGGCCGCCTTCGCCGCCGCCTCGAACTCGCCCGCCGCCGCGGCGAAATTGCCCTCCTGCGTAGAAGCGAGACCCGCGCATTGCCGCGCGAACCATGCGCCGCCCGCCGCGCCCCAGCGTATCGCCTCCGCGCGCGCCGCCGCAGGATCATCGCGCGCCAGCGTCACGCAGCGGTCGTAGCGCGCCTCCCGCGGATCGGCGGGTTTGGCGGCGGGCTGGGCCGCCTGGGCGAGCGCGGCGAGGATCAGGATCATAAGCGGTTCAGCACGTCCTCGGTCGCCCGTACGATCAGCGCGATATCGCTGTCGCGTGACAGGCGGTGGTCGCCGTCCTTGACCAGCAGCGTCTGCACGTCGGCTGAACGGATCATCTCGCCCAGCCGCACGGTGCGATGCCATGGCACGTCAGGGTCGGCCTGTCCCTGCACCAGCCGCACCGGTCCGTCGAAGGGGATCGTGCCGAACATCAGACGGTTCGCCTCGCCAGACTGGAAGAAGGCGCGCGTATAGACCGTCGGCTCCGGTCCGTACGGGTTGGCGCGCTCCAGCCGGCCCTGGCTCAGGATCGCCATCTTCTCCTCGGTCGAGAAGCCCCAGTCGGTGAAGTCCGGCGCCGGTGCAATCCCGACGAGGCCCACGACCTGCTCGGCTCGCGCCTTGGCGGCGAGCAGCATCAGCCATCCGCCCATCGACGATCCCACCAGCACCACCGGCCCGGTCGCCACCTGATCCAGCATCGCCAGCACGTCGTCGCGCCAGCCGGCGAGCGTCTGCTCCTCGAACGCGCCCTCGCTCTGGCCGCAGCCGCCATAATCGAAGCGGAGGAAGCCGCGCCCCTGCGCCGCGGCCCAGCCCTCCAGCGCCAGCGCCTTGGCGCCGGTCATGTCGGACGCATAGCCGGGCAGGAAGACGATCGTCGGTCCCGTGCCGGGGGTGTGGTGATAGGCGAGGCGGGGGCGGGGGGCTGTCATGGCCGCGGCTCTATCGCCTGCGGCGGCGCCCGTCATCCCGGCTCCTGCTGTCGCAGGAGCACGGGCCACCTGAGGTCAGCTTGCGAGAAACGCCGTCAGCGCATCGCGGAACGCCTCCGGCTGGTCGAGCATCACGAAATGCGCGGCGTCGCCGATCCCGACGAACGACACGTGCGGCGCATCGGCATAGGCGCCCTTGTACAGCGCGTCCGCCTGAGCCCGGGTCGGGCCGCCGTCCGACCAGGGGTAGACGAGCGTGATCGGGGCCGCGATCCCCTTCATCGCGGGGCGCAGGTCGGTGGTCATGTCCTCGTACATCGCCTGGCCCGACACGCGCGGGTCGGCGGCCTTTGCCCATGCCGTCACCTTGGCGCGCGAGGCGGGTTTCAGCGCCAGCCGGTCGGCGATCGCCTGTGCCGCGGCCCCATCGGCGGGCTTGCCATAGCTTGCCACCTGCGCATCGCGCATCGCCTTCGCGCGCGGCTCGACCATCGCGACGGTGGCGGTGGGCGCGAAAAGCGTGCCGATGAAGGGGAGCGAATCGACGATCATCAGCCTGCCCGCATCGCCTGGATGCGCCTTGGCCAGCATCAGCGCGACGAGGCCGCCCATCGAATGGCCGACGACCGCCGTGCCGGCGATCCTCTCCTTGCCGATCAGCGTGTGGAGATCGGCGACCACGCCGTCGAGGATGCCCGGCACCAGATTGGCGCCCGGCGCGTCGCCGCCGAAGCCGTTGACCTGCACGACATAGACGCGGTGGTTGCGGGCGAGCTCCGGCACCACGCCGTCCCAGACGGCGCGCGGGCTCGACAGGCCGGGGATCAGGATCACCGGCGTCCCCCGGCCGGTCGCGACGACGGAGATATGCGCCATCTGCGTCACGGGTGCGGCGGCGGGCACGGCGGCGTGGCCGGCCGCGGGGTGCAGCACGACGCCGAGCGTCAGCGCGGAGGCGGCGAGGCGAAGGCCCCAGACACGGGGAGCATGCAGGATCATGTCACTTCTCCTTGGACGGGCTGACGAACACGTCTTCGATGGCGAGGCCGAACAGTTCGGCGATGCGGAAGGCGAGGGGGAGCGACGGGTCGTAGCGCCCCGTCTCGATCGCGTTGACGCTCTGGCGACTGACCTCGAGCTGTTCGGCGAGATGCTGCTGGCTCCAGCCGCGCGTGACGCGCAGGTCGCGCAGGTGGTTGTTCACGCCGCCCTCCGCTCGACCACGTGGTTCACCAGCGCACCAAAGCCGAGGCCCGCGAAATACACGATCGGCCAGGCATAGCCGACGACATGGTGCACCAGCTCGAAGCCTTCGAGGAACCCCCAGATCGTGGCGGCGGTCAGCGCGATCGCGGTGGCGATCAGCAGCTGGCGGATCTGCAGCATGCGCAGATATTCGTCCGTCTCCTCGATCAGATATCGGCCCATCAACCAGAAGAAGCCGGACACGGCGAGCGCCGGCAGCACGCCGACGACGAAGGCGAGGGGGCCTGCGACGAGATGGCGGCTGAGCAGGTAGACCGCGAGGAACAGCAGCGCCGTATAAACCACGCTGAGGATCAGCACGCGCCGGTTGTAGCGACGCTGGGCGGGAGAGAAACGCATCGGCAACCTCCTTCGACTCGATGTGAAGGAAGCTTTACATGGAAAGCGAGCTTTACGTCAAGCTAGCTTTCCATCAGATGATGAATTCGACCGATCGCCTCTGAACCTCGTCGGCGCGCTTGGCGACGATCTCGCCGTGCAGCGCCTCGATCGTGCGGCTGCCGGTGGTGGTGAACAGGAACGGCAGCACGCCGTGGACCAGAGCGGCGATACCGCCGCCGATCATGCGCAGTCCGAAGCGGCTGGCGACGCCGAAATGCTCGCCGTAGCTCTCGCCGACCGAGGCGGGGTGTCGGGTGAAGGGATTCATCGCGAAGGACCTCCTGATCGGATGCTACGCTCTCGCCGCGAGCGCCGCCACCATGTCCGCGGCGAGCAGGCTCAGCGTGTCGTCGCGCGCGCCCATCACGACGATGCGGTCCCCGGCCTCGGCCTCCGCGACGAGCATCGCTGCGGCATCGGCGCGATCGGCGACGTGGCGCGCGTCGTGGCCGAGCGCGCGCAGGTCGTCGACGACGTCAGCGCTGGTCACCTCGCGCGCGACGGTGCCGCCGAAATAGACGGGGTCGGGCAGCACCAGCACGTCGCCCGGCGCGAGCCGTGCCGCGAGGCTCTCGACCAACTCGCGCCGCATCACCTTGAGCGGCCCGTAGCCGTGCGGCTGGAACAGGATCAGCAGCTTGCCCGGAAAGGCGTGCAGCGTGTCGAGCGTCGCCGCGATCTTGTCGGGGTTGTGGCCGAAATCGTCGATCACCGCGACGCCGCCCGCCTCGCCGACCAGGTCGAACCGACGGCGCAGGCCGGTGAAGCCGCCGATCGCCGCCGCAGCCTCGGCGAGCGGTACGCCCGCCGCGACCGCCGCGGCGATCGCCGCCAGCGCGTTCGACACATTGTGGCGACCGGGCACCTGTAGCCGCACCGGGATCGCCGCGCCGCCGCCCGCGACGAGGTCGAAGCGGACCGAGAACGGCGCCTCGACGATGCCATGCGCGGCGAAGTCGGCGTCGCGTTCCAGCGCGAAGCTCGCGACCTGCGCCGGTGGCAGCGCCGCGGCGAGCGCGGCGGCCTCGTCGTTGTCGAGGTTGACGATCGCGGTCTCCGCCTTGGCGATGAAGTCCGCGAACAGGCGGCGCAGCTCGTCCAATCCCTTGTGGTCGAGGCTGACGTTGTTGAGCACCGCGATCCGCGGCCGATAGTGCGCGATCGACCCGTCGCTTTCGTCGACCTCGCTGACGAAGGCGGCACCCGCACCGACGAGGGCGCTGGCGAAAGGCGCGTCGGAGCGCGCGAAATTCTTCATCACCGCGCCGTTCATCACCGTCGGGTCGCGACCCGTGGCGTGGAGGATCCAGCTGATCATGCCGGTGACGGTCGACTTGCCGCTGGTCCCGGCGACGCCGATCGGCAGGTCGCTGGCGTTGAACAGCGCGCTCAGCAGCTCGGCGCGGCTCGCCCGCGCCGCCCCGAGGCGCTCCGCCGCGACGATGTCGGCGACCGTATCCTCTACCGCGGCGGAGGCGACGACGATCTGGTCTGCCGAGGTGATGCCGCTGCCGTCCTGCGGAAACAGGGAGACGCCGCGCGCGCGCAGCGCGTCGAACTTCGCCGGCACGCGGCCCTGGTCGAGCCCGCGGTCCGATCCGGCGACCACCGCGCCGCGCCCGGCGAGGATCGTCGCGAGCGGCAGCATCCCCGATCCGCCGATGCCGACGAGGAAGAAACGCCGGTTGGCGAGCGAGCCGGAAAGATTGCCGTCGATCATCGCGCTGCGCTATCGACGCCGTCCGGCAGGGGCAAGGCTCTGCCGACGAGACGGGGCGGGATCGCGATGCGGATTGGAGTGGTGGCGCCGGCCAGCATCGGCAACAAGGATGCCGAGGCGCCGTTCCTCGCCTTCGCCGCGCTCGCCTATCCCGAGGTCGAGCTGGTCGTCCATCCGCAATGCTGGGAGGTCGCGGGCCATTTCGCCGGCGACGACGCGCGCCGCGCCTCCGCCTTCCTCGAATTCGCCAACGATCCCGGCTTCGACGCGATCTGGTTCCTGCGCGGCGGCTATGGCTCCAACCGCATCCTGCCGCTGGTGATGCCGCAGCTGGGGCCGGCGGCGCGGCACAAGAGCTATCTCGGCTATTCGGACATGGGGTTCCTGCTGGGCGCGCTCTACGCCGCCCGCGTCGGTCGCCCGGCACACGGCCCGATGGCGAGCGACATCCGCCGCAAGGGAGGCGACCAGACGATCGCGCGCTCGCTCGGCTGGCTCGCCCGCGGCGACCGGGCGGGGCTGGAACCGGGGCTCGACGGGCGCCCGGCGGCGGCGTTCAACCTGTCGATCCTGGGCGCGCTGATCGGCACCCCCTATCTGCCCGACCTCACCGACCACGTGCTGCTGATCGAGGAGGTGTCGGAGCCGATGTACAATATCGACCGGCTGCTCTTCCACATGGGCCATGCGACGCAGCTGAAGGGGATCGCCGGCGTGCGCCTGGGCGCGGTGACGGCGGTGCAGCCCAACGAGCCCGAATGGGGCGAGACGCTGGAGTTCATGATCGGGCGCTGGTGCCGGGACCTCGGCGTCCCGTATCTCGGCCGTGCGGAGATCGGCCATACCCAGAGCAACCGCGTGGTGCCGTTCGGCATCGTTTGACGCGCGTCGGCAGCCAAACCACCCGTCACCCCGGACTCGTTCCGGGGTCCACCCCGCGGCGAGGGGAACGGCAGGAGGCTCGAGCGCTGCCCTCGCGGCCTGGTGGACCCCGGAACGAGTCCGGGGTGACGGGTTGGGGGGCTGTCCTACAGCCGCCGGTTGGGACTAGCATGAGCGGATGACCGTGCCTCGTCCCGTTCCGGATGATGTCGTCGCCCGGCATGCCCTCCGCCGCTGCACCCGTCGATCCCGCGCCGGAGGTGTTTTTGAGCGGGACGTAGTGTCAACTTCGTCAACTTCCGCGGCCATTGCGCCGTCGCGCTGGCGTCCGTGGCACGCCTTGCCTACATCGACTCACCGCGTGCATAAGCCGCGCCTCCGCTATCCAAGGAAGCTTTGACCCCATGTCCGCCCATCCGGCCGAGTTGTTCCGCATCACGCTGCCCGACGGTTCCG
>JBKBTU010000153.1:0-6577 GCA_046290715.1 Sphingomonas sp.
CTCATCCTCTTTTTCCGCCTGTTCACCAGCAATTTCTGGGCGGAGCGGCTGGCGTGCGGCATCGCCCCGCTGATCCCGCTGTCGATCGCGATGCTCGGCGTCGGCGCGACCGTGCGGCGGCTGATCCATCCGCTCGCCTGGCCGCTCGCCATCGTCTTCCTGCTCGGCACGGCGGCGACGATGCTGATGTTCCTGCCCGAACGGATCGACCACCACGGCTGGCAGCTCGCGATGCTGAGCCTGACCGTCGCCGGCCTGTGCGATCCGCGCGAAGCCCGGGGCGGGCTGATGGTCGGCCTCGCCAGCGCGGTCAGCCTGTCGATCGGCCTGGAGATGCTGCCCTATTGCGCGATGGCGGGCGCGATCCTGGCGCTCCGCTGGGTGTGGGACCGGGCGGAGGCGACGCGGCTCGCCGCCTATGCGCTGAGCCTCGGCGGCGGCAGCGCAATCGGCTTCGCCGCCTTCGCCTCCAATGCCAATTACGCGATGCGCTGCGACGCGCTGACGCCGGTCTGGCTCAGCGTCTGCGTCGCGGCGGGGGCGCTCCTCTTCCTGCTCGCGCGGCTCAATCCGCAAGGCCGCGGCGTGCGCATCGTCCTAGCGCTGCTGGCCGGCGCGGCAATCGTCGCGGGCTTCGTCCACTTCTTCCCGCAATGCCTCGGCCGGCCGGAGGGCGTCTCGCCCGAACTCCAGAAGAACTGGCTCGACAACGTCCGCGAGGCGAAGCCGATCTACAAGCATCCCTTCCGCCTTGGCTTTCCGATCGCGGCATTGCCGATCGTCGGCGTGCTGGGCGTGATCGTCGGCACCTGGCGCGCGCGGCGCAGCCCGGCGCTGATCGGCTGGGCCGCGGTGGCGCTGTTCGTCACCTTCGCCTGCCTGATGCTGCTGTGGCAGGTGCGGGCCGGCCCCGCCGCGCAATTGCTCGCGGTGCCCGGGGCGACCTTGCTCGGCTGGATCGTGCTGCCCTGGCTGCTCAACCACCGGTCGATGCCGGTGCGCGTCGGCGGCACGGTGGCGGCGTTCCTCCTCGTCTCCGGCCTGTTCGCCGGACTCATCATCAAATACCTGCCGGTCGACCGGCCCAACGCCTATACCCGCCGGGTCAACGGCGCGACGGGCAATTGCGTGCGCTACACCGTGCTGAAGGCGCTCGACCGCTACCCGGCGCAGACGATCTTCACCTTCGTCGACCTCGGCCCGCGGCTGATCACCGTGACGCACCACGATGCGATCGCCGGGCCATACCATCGCAACGGCGACGCGATCCTCGACGTCCAGCACGCCTTCGGCGGCAGCGAGGCCCAGGCGCACGCGATCGTCCGCCGCCACGGCGCGACGCTGCTGATGGTCTGCCCCAACCATTCGGAATCGACCAACTATCGCGCGCGCAATCCGGGCGGCTTCTACGACCAGCTCGCGCATGGCGAGGTACCGGCCTGGCTGACCCCGCTGCCGCTGCCGCGCAACTCGCCTTTGCGATTGTTCAAGGTCGACTGATCGCATGTGCTCCTGCGCCGGCAGGAGCCCAGGGCCACGAGCGCTATGCTCCATAACACTGGGCTCCGGCGTCCGCCGGAGCACATGCTAACGCAAACTCACCTGCAACCCGTCCATCACGAACTGCACCGCGAGCGCGGCGAGCAGCACGCCGAGCAATCGGGTGATGACCGCCTCGATCCGCGTGCCGAGCAGCCGCATCAGCGGCCCCGCGGCGAGCAGCGCGACCAGCGTCAGCAGCAGGATCGTCGCCATCGCGGCGAGCACCACCGCGGTCGCCTGGATCCCGTTGGTGCGCGCCATCAGCAGCATCACCGTCGCGATCGACCCAGGCCCGGCGATCATCGGCATCGCCATCGGGAAGATCGAGACGTCGTCCGCCTCGGGATCGGCGGCGACCTCGGCAGCGCGATCCTCGCGGCGCTGCGTGCGCTTCTCGAACACCATCTCGAGCGCGATCAGGAACAGCATGATCCCGCCGGCAATGCGAAAGCTCGCCAGGCTGATGCCCAGACCGTGCAACAGCTTCTCGCCGAACAGCGCGAAGACCAGCAGGATCGCGCTCGCGACGCCGACCGCGCGGATCGCCATCGCGCGGCGCTGCGCCGCCGACGCGCGCGACGACAGGCCGGCGTAGATCGGCGCGCAGCCCGGCGGATCGATCACCACGAAGAAGGTGATCAGCGACGAGATGTAGAGTTCGATCATGGCAGCCCGATCACAGCGTCGCGTCCACCCCCTCGCGCCGGCAGGCGGAGACGTAGGTGTTGCGGATCAGGCAGGCGATCGTCATCGGCCCGACGCCGCCCGGCACCGGCGTGATCGCGCCCGCCACGTCCTGCGCCGCGGCGAAGTCGACGTCGCCGACGAGGCCCGCATCGGTGCGGTTGATGCCGACGTCGATCACGGTCGCGCCCGGCTTGATCCAGTCGCCCTGCACGAAGCGGGGAATACCGACCGCGGCGACGAGGATGTCGGCGCGCCGCGTGTGCGCGGCGACGTCGCGGGTACGGCTGTGCACGACCGTGACGGTGCAGCTCTGCTGGAGCAGCAGTTGCGCCATCGGTTTGCCGACGATGTTGGACCGGCCGATCACCACCGCCTCCAGCCCGGACAGCTGCGGATGCACGTCCTTCAGCAGCATGAGGCAGCCCAATGGCGTGCAGGGAACGAAGCCCTCCGCGCCGATCGCCAGCCGCCCGGCGTTGACCGGGTGGAAGCCGTCGACGTCCTTGTCGGGATCGATCGCGAGCAGCACCGCCTCGGCATCGATATGCGCCGGCAGCGGCAGCTGGACGAGGATGCCGTCGACCGCCGGATCGGCGTTCAGCTGCGCGACCAGCGCGAGCAGCGTCGCCGCATCGGTGTCGGCGGGCAGGCGATGCTCGAAGCTCGCCATGCCGGCCTCGCGCGTCGCCTTGCCCTTGTTGCGGACGTAGACGGCGGAGGCGGGGTCCTCGCCGACCAGCACCACGGCGAGCCCCGGCGCCCGGCCGGCGCGGTCTCGGAACGCGGCGACGGCAGCGGCGACGCGGCCGCGCAGCGTGGCGGCATGCGCCTTGCCGTCGATGATCGTCGCGGTCATGCGGCGCCGTTCAGCACGATCGCGCCGGCGAGATTGTTGAGGATGATGTTGGCGATCATGATCAGCACCAGCACCGCGAGCGGCGCGAAATCGATGCCGCCGGCACTCGGCAGTACGCGGCGCAGCGGCCGGTAGAGCGGCTCGGTCAACCGATCGAGGCCGTAATGCAGCGAGCGGATGAAATTGTTCGACGTGTTGATGACGTTGAACACGATCAGCAGCGACAGCACGAACTGCACGAGGATGATCCAGCGCACGACGCTGAGCAGCACCTGGATGATCTGGATAAGGGTGAGCGCGATCACGCGGGAGCTCCGTTCTGGGGGTCCGCCCCGCCCTAGCGATTTAGCGCGCCCGCGAACAGGGCCCGCGAACAGAGGGCGTCGCGTGACGGACCGTTACCCGTCACCCCGGATCAAGTCCGGGCTGACGGTCGCCTGGGTAAATGGACGCCGAGTGGCCCCGGCTGCGCCGCAAGCGGAGGGCGTTACGCGTGTACCAGCGTCCCCGCGCCCGCCGAGGTGAAGATCTCGAGCAGCATCGCATGCGGCACGCGCCCGTCGAGGATCACCGCCGCGTCGACGCCCGCCTCGACCGCCGCGACGCAGGTGTCGACCTTGGGGATCATTCCGCCCGAGATCGTGCCGTCCGCCTTCAGCGCCGCGATCCGCGAAGGATCGAGGTCGGTCAGCAGGTTGCGGTCCTTGTCGAGCACGCCGGCGACGTCGGTGAGCAGGAAGAAGCGCGACGCGCCGAGCGCGCCGGCGATCGCGCCCGCCATCGTGTCGGCGTTGATGTTGTAGGTCGCGCCGTCGCTGCCCAGCGCGATCGGCGCGACGACCGGGATGATGCCGCTTGCCGACAGCGTGTCGATGATCGTGCGATCGACCGCCACCGGCTCGCCGACGAAGCCGAGGTCGACGTGGCGCTCGATGCCCTGCAGCGTGTCGGGCGTGCTGCGCCCGACCTTCTCGGCGGTGACGAGGCGCGCGTCCTTGCCCGAGATTCCGACCGCCTGCCCGCCCGCCTGGCCGATCCAGGCGACGATTTCCTTGTTGATCGATCCCGCCAGCACCATCTCCGCGATCCGCGCGGTCTCGGCGTCGGTGACGCGCAGCCCGTCGACGAAGCGCGATTCGACACCCAGCCGCTTCAGCATCGCGCCGATCTGCGGCCCGCCGCCGTGGACCACGACCGGGTTGATCCCCACCGCCTTCAGCAGCACCACGTCCTCGGCGAAGTCGCGCGCGAGTTCGGGATCGCCCATCGCATGGCCGCCGTATTTCACCACGAAGGTGCGACCCGCATAACGCTGCAGATAGGGCAGCGCCTCGGTCAGCGTTTCGGCCTTGGCGAGCAGGGCGGCGGTGGCGGCGGAATCGGTCATCACGCGCGCGCTTTAGCGGCGGGGGGGAGGAGGCGATAGTCCCGCCACGCCGGTCTCGATCAGGCGCGATCCAATCGCTTCCCCAGCCCCACGAACAGGTAGATCAGCGGCGGCACCAGGATCGCCGACAGCGTTACCTTGGCGATCATCTGGCCGAGCAGCAGTTCGCCGATCGGGAACACGCCGGCAAAGGCGATGGTGACGAACAGCAGGGTATCGACCACCTGGCTGAGCATGCTGGCGAGGCCTGCGCGCAGCCACAGCAGCCCACCGCCCTCGCGCCCCTTCAATGCGGCGAAGATGGTGACGTTGAGCGTCTGCGAGATGCCGTAGGCGATGATGCCGCCCAGCCAGATGCGCGGCGTGCCGCCCATGATCATCGCGAAGGCGTCGCGCCGCGCCGGGTCCATGTCGCGCGCCGCCGGCACCGCGAGCACGACGACCGACAGCAGGATCGAGACGATCAGCGGCACGAAGCCGATCTGCACCAGCCGGTTGGCGATCGTCCGCCCGTGCAGCTCGGCGACCGCGCTCGACACCACGACGAGCAGCAGGAAGGCGAAGATCCCCGCCTCCACCGCCAGCGGCCCCAGGCCGACGAGCGGCCCGAGCGCGGACAATGGCCCCAGCGCCACCTGCTTGTTGCCGAGCACGCCGGCGATGCAGACCATGCCGCCGTAGAAGATCGAAAAGGCGAAGAGCGAGCGCGGCACGCCGCGAACCGGGGTATCCATCGCCGGAACGCTAGCGCCTTTCGCCGGTCAGACAAGGGTCGGCGGCAGAACGCTTGTCGTGTCCGCCACCACTCGTATCTCGTCATCCCGGCGAACGCCGGGATCCATGGCCACGATGACGAAGCGGTGCGCGCACCATCAGCCGCGCGTATCCATGAATCCCGGCCTGCGCCGGGATGACGACAGGAGGAACATCGGTCCTCGCTCGTCAGCATTACGCAATGCGCTTCCACGAAGCGCTTTCGACGCGTCGAGATCGCCGCGGCCAGTCCCCACCACCATTATTCGCCATCCCCGCGAAGGCGGGGATCCAGAACCACGAACCTCGGGAAGTGAATCGCGCGGTCTGCCAGTATGGATCCCCGCCTGCGCGGGGATGACGACGTTGGGAGGTGAAGCCGGCAAAACTCGGCTCCCCCGGCTGACGCACCGGAGGGAGGCGCCTCCGCAACGCCTTGTCCGCTCAATCCATCAGCACCGCGCGATACGCCTCGAAGCAGCGCTCGCCGCACTTGAGACGGATCAGCGCGCCTTCCGCCATCGCGGTGGCGCGGCGCGGGTCTTCCTCGACCGCGGGGCGGATCGCCTCGCGGTTCCAATCCTCGCTATGCTTGATGTCGAGCACCGCGTGCAGATCGAAATAGCGACGCTCCTTGTCGGAGAAGCCCAGTCGTCGCAGCCCCTTGGCGGTCGCCGCCGAGCGATCGGGTGCGGTCAGCTCGATCACGCCGAGTGCGCCGACCGAATGCCAGGCGTAGCGGCGGTTGGTCGCCATCGCGGTCATCGCGTTGGCGAGCGCGAGGCTCTGCCACAAAGTGTTCTCGATTACCGGGTCGACCTCGAGAGTCTCGACCAGCGCGTCGAGCATCGGGCCGTGCATGCCCTTGGCGTTGCCGCGCCCCATCTCGTCCCAATAGTTGCGCGCGAGTTCGAGCTTGGGAAACTTCGGCAGCTTGACCTGCGTCATCGCGACGAGGTCGTCGAACCCCGCCTCGCCGGCCGCCTCCTGCTCGAAAAACCAGCGCAGCTGGTCGAGGTTCGCCTCTTCGGCGAGCCAGGGGAACAGCCGGTCGTGCTGGCCGGGGCCGCTCGCCTTCAATTCCTCGAACCAGGCGATGAAGCCCTCGACGTCGGTCGGCGCGGCGGCCGCCTGTTCACGCACCTCCTCGCGCAGTTCCTCGAGGAAGCCACCCTCGAGCCGCTGCATGCGGACGTCGCGGTCGAGCGTGCGCTGCCAGTCCGCGGCCGGAAAACCGGGCTCCAGCCGCTCGCGATTCCAGTGGGCGAGGCCGCGCTGGAAGCTGTCGGTCAGGAACTGCGACCCTGCGATCGCAGCATCGGAAATACGGGTCGCCATCGTCATCCACCCCG
>JBKBTU010000154.1:0-6557 GCA_046290715.1 Sphingomonas sp.
CGGCGCGCAAGCTCGGCTTCTCCGCCGACCACACGATGCGGATCGCGCAGGGCCTCTACGAGGACGGCGCGATCACCTACATGCGTACTGACGGCGTGCAGATGGACGGCAGCGCCATTTCGGCTGCGCGCAAGGCGATCGCGGAGCGCTACGACGGCGGCTACGTCCCCGATTCGCCGCGCCAGTATCAGACCAAGGCGAAGAACGCGCAGGAAGCGCACGAGGCGATCCGCCCGACCGATTTCGGCAAGGACCGCGTCGGCGGCGGCGATCACGCCCGTCTGTACGACCTGATCTGGAAGCGCGCGCTCGCCAGCCAGATGGCCTCGGCGCGGCTGGAACGCACGACGGTCGAGATGGCGGACGGCACCGGGCGCAACGTGCTCCGCGCGACCGGCCAGGTCGTGCTCTTCCCCGGCTTCCTCGCGCTCTACGAGGAAGGCAGCGACGATACGCAGGACGAGGAGGCGCGCCGCCTCCCCCGCCTGCGCGAGGGCGACGCCCCCGCCAAGAAGGGCGTCGAGGCGGAGCAGCATTTCACCCAGCCGCCGCCGCGCTTCTCGGAAGCGTCGCTGGTCAAGCGGATGGAGGAACTCGGCATCGGTCGGCCGTCCACCTATGCCTCGATCATCAAGACGCTGAAGGACCGTGCCTACGTCCGGGTCGAGAAGAACCGCTTCTTCGCCGAGGAATCGGGGCGGCTGGTGACCGCGTTCCTGGAACGCTTCTTCGAGAAGTACGTCGGCTTCGACTATACCGCCGAGCTGGAGGAGGAGCTGGACGACGTCTCCGGCGGCCGTGCGCAATGGCAGGCGGTACTCGATGCCTTCTGGCGCGACTTCAAGCCGCGCACCGCGGAAGTGATGGAACAGCAGCCGTCCGCGATCACCGCGGAGCTCGACCAGTTCCTCGCCCCCTATCTCTTCCCCGACAAGGCGGACGGGTCCGACCCCCGGCTCTGCCCGAAGTGCGAGGCGGGCAAACTCGCGCTGCGCGGCGGCAAGTTCGGTGCGTTCATCGCCTGCTCCAATTACCCCGAGTGCAAATATACGCGCCGCTTCGCGCAGCCCGGCGGTGAGGCGGGTGAGGACAGCGGACCGGAGGGCCTCGGCAAGGACCCGGCGACGGGTCTCGAGGTCGAGCGCAAGTCGGGACGGTTCGGTCCCTATATCCAGCTGGGCGAAGGCAAGGAGGCCAAGCGCGCCTCGATTCCCAAGGACCTGCCGGGCGAACTCGATCTGGAATGGGCGCTGAAGCTCTTGAGCCTGCCGCGCACGATCGGCAATCATCCCGAGACGGGCGAGCCGATCACCGCCTCGATCGGCCGCTACGGTCCGTATCTGGCGCATGCCGGCAAATACGCCCGGCTGCAATCGACCGCCGAGGTGTTCGAGACCGGGATGAACGCCGCGGTGGTCAAACTCGCGGAGGCCGCCGCGGGTGGCGGCCGTCCGGCGCGCGGCGCCGCGCGGGCGCCCTTGCGCGAACTCGGCAAGCATCCGCGTACGGACGCGGAGATCAAGCTGATGGAGGGCCGCTACGGGCCCTATGTCACCGACGGCGAGACCAATGCGACTTTGCCCAAATCTGTGACGCCGGAGGCGCTGACGCTGGAGGAAGCCGCGCAGCTGATCGACGCCCGCGCGGCGGCGGCTCCCGCAAAGGGCAAGAAGAAGGCGCCCGCCAAGAAGGCCGCGGCGAAGAAGCCGGCCGCGAAGGCTGCACCGAAAAAAGCGGCGGCCAAGAAGAAGGCGGACTGACGCCCTCATCCGCCGTGATCACCATCGTTCGTCATCCCCGCGCAGGCGGGGATCCATACGGGCTGACCTCTCCGCTCTGGCCGCCACGTCAGAGGTTATGGATCCCCGCCTTCGCGAGGATGACGACGGATTTGGTAAGCTCCTCTCGCTATCCCCCTCCGTCATCCCGGCGAACGCCGGGATCCATGGTAACGAGATAATCGGGGCGCGCGAGCCATCAGCCACAGCGCGTCCATGGATCCCGGCATGCGCCGGGATGACGATCAAGGAGTCCCGACGATGGAAGGCTGACGTCTGCGGACTAAGCCGCGCGGCGCTGCGTCATGCCGAGCCAGGCGCGCGCTTGGCGCTGCGCTTCCGCGATTTCGCGCGCGGTCATGTCTTCGGCGACTTCGGCGCGGGCATCGGCGGCCTGCGCGAGTCCGGCGACCGCGGCGAGGTTGAACCATTTGTGCGCTTCGATCAGATCGATCCCCGCCCCCGCGGTCCCGGTCTGATAGCAGACGCCGAGGTCGAACAGCGCCTCCGGCCGTCCGCGCATCGCATCGGCGATCCGGCTGTCTAGAAGAAACTGCGCACTCTTGAGACTATGACCCATGGCTTGCCCCTGTTTTTCATGGGGCTACCTTGGCGCGATTCGTACTACGAAATGGTTAACGCAAATAAAACCACTTCGATCAAGAATTTGAACCGATCGCGACATTGTCGATCAGCCGTGTCGTACCCATTCGCGCGGCTGCCAGCAGGCGGCGCGGCCGATCCGCCGCGGGCGATTCCACCAGCGTCTCCGCATCCGCAAGCGCGACATAGTCGACCGTGAACCCCGCGGCGGTCAGCGCCGCCCGCGCCTCGGCCAGCGCCGTTTCGGGATCGTCTCCCCGCCCGATCGCACGCGCGGCGACGCCGAGCGCGCGCGGCAGCGCGATCGCCTTGGCGCGCTGCTCGTCGTCGAGGTAGATGTTGCGCGAGGAGAGCGCGAGGCCGTCGTCGTCGCGCTGCGTCGGCACCCCGACGATCTCGATGGCCATGTCGAGATCGGCGACGAAGCGGCGGATGACCGCCAGCTGCTGATAATCCTTCTCGCCGAAATAGGCGACGTCCGCGCCGGTCTGGTTGAACAGCTTGGTGACGACGGTCGCGACGCCGTCGAAATGCCCGGGCCTCGCCGCACCGTCGAAGCCGTCGCTGACGCCCGACACGCTGACGTTGGTGGCGAAGCCCTGCGGATACATCACCTCGACCGACGGCATCCACAACAGATCGCAGCCGCCCTCCGCGAGCAGTCGCGCATCCGCCGCCTCGCGCCGCGGATAGCGGGCGAGATCCTCGTTCGGGCCGAACTGCTTCGGATTGACGAAGATCGAGGCGATCACCTTGGTCCCCGGCCGCCGGGCCGCCTCGATCAGCGCCATGTGGCCGGCGTGCAACGCACCCATCGTCGGCACCAGGGCGATCGTCGCGCCGTCCGCCCGGAACGCGGCCACCGCCTCGCGCAAGGCCTGCAAGTCCCGGATCGTCTGCACCGTTTACCCCCTCGAACAATGAGCGCGCGGCTTCTATGAAGCGGGGAAGACCGGGGCAACCCGCGATATCGGATTAAGGAGCGAACCCGTGTCCGCAGGGCCACACGTCATTGTCTTCGCTAACGAAAAGGGCGGCACCGGCAAGTCGACGACTGCCGTCCACGTCGCCATCGCGCTCGCCGCCAAGGGCGCGAAGGTCGCCTGTTTCGACCTCGATCACCGCCAGCGTACGGTCGGGCGCTACCTCGACAATCGCGCCGCGACGATGAAGCGCACCGGCAGCGATCTGCCGATGCCCGTCCACGACACCCACGACGGGGTCAGCGAGGACGTGTTCGAGGACAAGTGGCAGCGTCTCGCCCACGGCGCCGACTTCCTGATCGTCGACACGCCCGGCCGCGACGATCATTTCGCGCGCACCGCGGCGGCGCTGTCGAACACGCTCGTCACGCCGATGAACGACAGCTTCGTCGACTTCGACCTGATCGGCCAGGTCGATCCCGAGACGTTCAACGTCACCCGGCCCAGCTTCTATTCCGAGCTGATCTGGGACGCCCGCAAGCAGCGCGCACGCGCCGACGGGACGCAGATCGACTGGGTGGTGCTGCGCAACCGGTTGCAGCATATCGAGGCGCGCAACATGCGGCGCGTTTCGGATGCGCTGGGACAGTTGGCGAAGCGCGTCGGCTTCCGCATCATTCCCGGCCTCGGCGAGCGCGTGATCTACCGCGAACTCTTTCCCGCCGGCCTGACCATGATCGACGCCAAGGAGTTCGGCGCGATGGGGCTCGGCCATGTCGCCTCGCGTCAGGAACTGCGCGAGATGATGAGCGCGCTGCAATTGCCCGAACCCGTTCAACCCGCCGAGTCGCAGCCGACGGAACCACAGCCCGATATCGCCGCATGAAGTGGCTGCTGGCGATCGGGCTGATCTGGCTCGCCTGGCGCTATCTCCGGCCGACGCCCAAGACGGCGATGCCGAGCGCCGAACAGCGCGCGCGGCTGGTGCTCGGCGTCGGGCGCGATGCCGACGAGGGCGACATCCGCGCCGCGCATCGCCGGTTGCTCGCCGACATCCATCCCGATCGCGGTGGTTCTGCGGCGGCGGCGACCGAGATCAACGCCGCACGCGACCTGCTATTGGCGGGCCTGCACCGCGACTGATGGCGCACGCCTTCTCGCCAGCCATCCTGCGCGAATACGACATTCGCGGCACCGTCGGTCGCAACCTGTCGGTTGCCGATGCCGTCGCGGTCGGGCGCAGCTTCGCGACGCGCGTCCGCGCGGCGGGCGGCACCCGCGTCGCCGTCGGGCGTGACGGCCGCTTGTCGTCACCGCAGCTGGAGGCAGGTCTCATCTGGGGCCTATCTGCCGGCGGTGTCGACGTCGTCCGCATCGGCATCGGCCCGACGCCGATGCTCTATTACGCCGAGGCGACGCTCGCGGTCGATGCCGGCGTCCACGTCACCGGCAGCCACAATCCCGCCGACGACAACGGCTTCAAGATGGTGCTCGGCAACCGCGCCTTCTACGGGGCCGATGTGCTCGATCTCGCCCGGATCGCCGCGGCGGGCGATTGGAGCGAGGGAGCGGGCGCGGTCACGCAGATGGACGTGCTCGACGCGTATGTCGGCCGGCTGCTCCAAGGCCATGCCGGCGGCAGCTTCCGCATCGGCTGGGACTGCGGCAACGGCGCAGCGGGCCCCGCGGTCGAGCGGCTGACCGCGCAACTGCCCGGCGAGCACCATCTCCTCCACACCACCATCGACGGCCGCTTTCCCAACCACCACCCCGACCCGACCGAAGAGGCGAACCTCGCCGACCTCAAGACACTGGTGCGCGAAAAAGGTCTCGACTTCGGCATCGCCTTCGACGGCGACGGCGACCGGATCGGCGCGGTCGATGGCGAGGGCCGGGTCTTGTGGGGCGACCAGTTGCTCAGCCTGCTGATGGTGCCGGTCCTCGCCGAGTTGCGTGGCGCAACCGTCGTCGCCGACGTCAAATCCTCGCAATTCGTCTTCGACCGCATCGCGGAGCTCGGCGGCAGGCCGGTAATGGGTGCGACCGGCCACAGCCTGATGAAGGAAGCGATGATCGCGCACGCCGCGCCGATCGCCGGCGAACTCAGCGGCCACATCTTCTTCGGCCACGATTGGTTCGGTTTCGACGACGCGCTCTATGCGGCGGTGCAGCTCATCCGCGCGGTACACCTGTCGGGACGCTCGCTCACCCAATTGCGGTCGGCGATGCCGCCGCTGGTCAATACGCCCGATCTGCGCTTCGCCGTCGATCCGTCGCGCAAGTTCGCGGTGATCGACGAGGTGCGCGCCCGGCTCGAAGCGCGCGGGGCGAACGTCACCGCGATCGACGGCGTCCGCGTCGCCACGCCTAGGGGGTGGTGGCTGCTGCGCGCCTCCAACACGCAGGACGTGCTCACCGCCCGGGCCGAGGCGGGCAGCGAGGCCGATCTCGCGGCGCTGCTCGCGGAGATCGACGCCGAACTGGCGATGAGCGGCATCGCGCGTGATTGACAGGCGATAGGGCGGGGATAGGGTCGGCTTATGGTGGGGACCTATAACGCCGAACGACAGGTAGACAGCTTCCGCTCGAGCACCAACCGCTGGCTGCTCGGCAGCTTCACCGGCTGGCTGACGATCCTCGCCTGCGCGATCGGCGTCGGCCTGGTGGTCATCGCGGTCCGGTGGTTGCAGAACATGTCGGCCGCCTATGAGGTGACCGATCAGCGGCTGATCGTCCGCCGCGGGTTGGTGATGAAGTCGATCGACGAGATCGAACTCTATCGGATCAAGGACGTGCGCGTCGAGTTCTCGGTCATCAACCAGCTTGCCGACATCGGCACGATCACCATCACCTCGTCCGATCGCACCACCGGCCACGCCGCGTTCGTCCTGCGCGACATCCCCGCCGCCCGCGAACGCCGCGAGGGCCTGCGCAAGCTGGTCGATCGCGCGCGTCAGAGGAGAGGCGTGCGCGAGCTGGACGTCGACGACGAGGATTACGGCTGAACCCCGATCCACCGGCGGGAGGATCGACGGTGCTGGCATAAAGCGGCGGCATCCCCCATCTAGGACGCAATGCGTCCCCAGCCCCAGATCATCCGCGTCATCGACCTCGAAACCACCGGCAGCGCGCCGCCCGCGCATGGCGTGTGCGAGATCGGCTGGCAGGACGTCGCACTCAAACCCGACGGGCGTTGGGAGCTGGAGGGTGAGGGCGGCGCGATCCTCGTCAATCCGGGCCGGCCGATCCCGCC
>JBKBTU010000155.1:0-6491 GCA_046290715.1 Sphingomonas sp.
CGAGGCGGCGGAGTGATCCGTTTTCGCAAGGTGGCGATCCTCTTCGCCATCGGATCGACGATTTATTGGCAAGCCGTGACTGCCTTGTTGAGCGTGATCAATCCGATCGCTGGAGTGGACGCGGCACCGTACTGGCTGACGGCTCTTGCCAACGTAGTTCCAGCACTTCTCTATGCGGTCTTTGCGCTTTGGTTCTGCCATCGACTTGCCCGGAGCGTCTTGAAGCAGGCTGGACATAGATGATCGCTCGCCCTCTCGCTTTGCGGGAGGGGCTAGGGGAGGGCCTGTCCTCCCCCCATCAGATGATACCCGCGCGCGGGCAAGCGGGAGGGGAGACGTTGATGTTCAAGAAAATCCTGGTCGCCAATCGCGGCGAGATCGCCTGCCGCGTGTTCCGCACCGCAAAGCGGATGGGGATCGCGACCGTCGCGGTCTATTCGGACGCCGACGCCCGCTCCCCCCACGTGCTGATGGCGGACGAGGCGGTGCGCCTCGGGCCGGCACCGGCGGCGGAGAGCTATCTGCGCGCCGACCTGATCCTGCTCGCCGCCAAGGAGACCGGCGCCGACTGCATCCATCCGGGCTACGGCTTCCTCTCCGAGCGCGAAAGCTTCGCGCGCGCCTGCGCCGAGGCGGGCATCGCCTTCGTCGGCCCGCCGCCGAACGCGATCGCAGCGATGGGCGACAAGATCGAATCGAAGAAGCTCGCGAAGCAGGCCGGCGTCAACGTCGTCCCCGGCTATCTCGGCGAGATCGCCGACACCGACGAGGCGGTACGGATCGCGTCGGACATCGGCTATCCGGTGATGATGAAGGCGTCCGCCGGCGGCGGCGGCAAGGGCATGCGCCTCGCCTGGAGCGAGGCCGACGTGCGCGAGGGGTTCGAGGCGACCAAGCGCGAAGGCCTTGCCTCCTTCGGCGACGACCGCGTCTTCATCGAGAAGTTCATCGAAAGCCCGCGCCATATCGAGATCCAGGTGCTCGGCGACCAGCACGGCAATATCCTCTACCTCAACGAGCGCGAATGCTCGGTGCAGCGCCGCCACCAGAAGGTGGTGGAGGAAGCGCCCTCCCCCTTCGTCACGCCCGCGATGCGCCGGGCGATGGGCGAGCAGGCGGTCGCGCTCGCCCGCGCGGTCGGCTATTACAGCGCCGGCACGGTCGAGCTGATCGTCTCGGGTGCCGACACGACCGGCGAAAGCTTCTACTTCCTCGAGATGAACACCCGGCTGCAGGTCGAGCACCCGGTGACCGAGGAGATCACCGGCCTAGACCTCGTCGAACAGATGATCCGCGTGGCGGCAGGCGAGCCGCTGAGCCTGCGCCAGGAGGACGTCGGCATCCACGGCTGGTCGATCGAGAACCGCGTCTACGCCGAGGACCCCTATCGCGGCTTCCTGCCGAGCATCGGCCGGCTGGTGCGCTACAATCCTCCCGAGTCCACCCCGTCACCCCAGCGCAGGCTGGGGTCTTCCGCGGCCGGCGCGGGACAGGAGTCGCACGAGACCCCAGCCTGCGCTGGGGTGACGGATGGTGAAGCGGACGCCCTCCCCCGCGTCCGCGTCGACGACGGCGTCGCCGAGGGCGGCGAGGTCAGCATGTTCTACGATCCGATGATCGCCAAGCTCGTCACCTGGGCCCCGACGCGCGAGGCGGCGATCGATGCGCAGATCGCCGCATTGGACGCGTTCGAGATCGAGGGGCCGGGCACCAACATCGACTTCCTCTCGGCGCTGATGCAGCACCCGCGCTTCCGCGACGGCGCGCTGACGACGGGCTTCATCGCCGAGGAATATCCCGACGGCTTCCACGGCGCGCCCGCGGACGACGATCTCAAGCGCACGCTCGCCGCGATCGCCGCCTTCGCCGCCACCGCGCAGGCCGATCGCGCGCGGCGGATCGACGGGCAGCTCGGCCGCCGCCTGCCGCCGCCGGACGCGTGGGTGGTGCGGATCGGCGAGCGCGACCATGCGGTGAGCATCTCGACCGAGGGGCTGAGCGTCGATGGCGAGACCCTCGACCTCGCGCTCGAATATACGCCGGGCGACCGGATGGTGGAGGTGGAGGTGGGCGACGCACAGCTCGCCGTCCGCATCGCGCCCGTCCGCAGCGGTTTCCGACTGACGACGCGCGGGGCGAGCCATGTCGCGCGCGTCCTGCCGGCGCACGCCGCGGCCTATGCCGCGCACCTGATCGAGAAGGTGCCACCCGACCTGTCGAAATTCCTGATCGCGCCGATGCCGGGGCTGCTCGTGCGACTCGACGTCGGCGCCGGCGACGCGGTCGAGGCGGGCCAGCCGCTCGCCGTGGTCGAGGCGATGAAGATGGAGAACATCCTGCGTGCCGAGAAATCCGGCCGGGTGAAGTCGCTCTCGGCCGCGGCGGGCGACAGCCTGGCGGTGGATCAGGTCATCCTCGAGCTGGAATAGGCGGATCGTACCCTAGAACGGGACGAGATCGGTTTCCCCGTCATTGCCAGCGCAATGACGATTCGGGTCAGCATCATCTCATCCCGATCTAGACCTCGCCGGCGGCAAGGCGGGCCAGTCGCGCGGCGTCGGCGACCTCGATCCGGCCATAGGACAGGCGGACGAGGCCGGCGGCCGCCAGCCGCGCCAAGTGCCGGTTGAGCGTCTGCCGCGAGACGTTGAGCATCGCGGCGAGATCCTCCTGCCGCACCCGCAGCCCCGCGTCCTGATCGGCACGGTCGGCGAGCAGTCGCGCGATCCGCGCCGGCAGCGGCAGCGCGATCGTCTGCGCGATGAAGTCGAGTGCGACGCGCTGGTGCTGGCACACCAATCGGCCGAGGTCGTGATAGAGCCCGGGGATCGCCTCGGCGAGGCGATGGAACGCCGCCATCGGCACGTGCAGCACACGGACCGGCCCGAACGCGGTGGCGTCGTGCGGGCGCGGGCCGCCGTCGAGCGTCGACACCTCGCCGAACCAGGTGCCGGGCCTGAGGATCAGCGCCAGCACCTCGTGCCCGGCGACGGGATGTCCGGTCAGTCGCACCTCGCCCGCCACCACCGCCCACAGGCCGTTGGGCGGGTCGCCGGCCGCGTAGATGGTCGCGCCTGCCGGCAGCGCGCGCACCCGCGCCTCGCCGAGCAGCGCCGTGCGGCGTTCCGGCGGCAGGCTGCCGAACCAGCTGTCGGCATCGAGCAGGGCGCGGGTCGCGGCATCCATGCCCACGAAAAGACGCCGTCCTGCCGGACTTTGTCAACTTCGCGACATTCCGCCGGGCCGGAACGTGGCATGGTCGCGCGATAACGAGAGAGGATCCAGCCATGGCCACCGCATTGCAGCCGGCGAACACCGTCATGTCCGACGAGGAATGGGCGCTGCGCGTCGACCTCGCCGCCGCCTACCGCCTCGTCGCGCTCTACGGGTGGGACGACCTGATCTTCACGCACCTCTCGGCGCGGGTGCCGGGGCCGGAGCACCATTTCCTCATCAATCCGTACACCATGATGTTCGAGGAGATCACCGCCTCGTCGCTGGTCAAGATCGACCTCGACGGCAATCCGGTCGGCGACGCGTCCGCACCCGTCAACCGCGCCGGCTTCGTGATCCATTCGGCGATCCATGCCGCGCGCGAGGATGCCGCCGCGGTGCTCCACCTCCACACGCCGCACGGCCAGGCGGTGTCGGCGATGAAGGAGGGGCTGCTGCCGCACACGCAGACCGCGATGATCGCCGGCCACGACGTCGCCTATCACGACTTCGAGGGGATCGCGACCGAGCTCGACGAGCGCGAGCGGCTGGTCGCCGACCTCGGCACGCGCAATACGATGATCCTGCGCAACCACGGCACGCTCGCGGTCGGCGCGAGCGTCGCGCAGGCGTTCCTGCGCATGTACTTCCTCGAGCGCGCCTGCGAGGCGCAGATCCTGATGCTGAGCGCCGGCCGCGACGCGCTCAACGATCCCAACCACGGCGTCGCCGAAAAGGTCGAGCAGCAGTCGACGGGCGAGGGCATGGCGATGCTCGCCCAGCGCCTCGCCTGGCCCGCACTGCTGCGCAAGCTCGACCGCATCGACCCCGGCTTCCGCAACTAGAATCCGGCCGAAGGCGAGGGCCTATGTTCACGCGGAGACGCGGAGACGCGGAGACGAGGTATCCGGCCGCACCTGCGGCCCTTCCTCTCAGACGTGCCGACGATGCCTGTGCGCTGCCGCGCGCGAGACACCTCCGCGTCTCCGCGTCTCCGCGTGAATCTCATTAACGGAGCCGGCAGCATGCCCCATTACGGCGATTACCAGAATGCGATCTACGGCGCCGGCCTCGCCGGTGTCGTACCCAAGCTGCCCGTCGACTTCGCGACGCTGGAGGCGCGCGCGACCGCGGCGATGCCGGCGTCGGTACGCGATTACGTGCAGGGCGGGTGCGGCGACGAGACGACGCAGCGGCGCAATGCCACCGCGTTCGGCGAGTGGGGCATGATGCCGCGGATGATGGTCGACGGGTCGGCGCGCGACCTGTCGGTCGACCTCCTCGGGCTCCGCCTGCCGCATCCGCTGTTCATGGCGCCGATCGGTGTCAACGGCATCTGCACGCCGGACGGCCATGGCGATCTCGCCGCGGCGCGCGCGGCGGCGGAGACGGGCGTGCCGTTCATGGCCTCGACGCTCGCCAACGATCCGCTGGAGGCGGTCGCAGATGCGATGGGCACGACGCCGGGCTTCTTCCAGCTCTACACGCCCAAGGACAAGGATCTCGCCGCCAGCCTCGTCGCCCGTGCGGAGGCGGCGGGATACAAGGGGATCGTCGTCACGCTCGACACCTGGGTCACCGGCTGGCGGCCGCGCGACCTCAACACCGGCAATTTCCCGCAACTGCGCGGCGCGGTGCTGACCAACTACTTCAGCGACCCCGTCTTTCGCGCGGCGCTCGCCAGGCCGCCGGAGGACGATCCCGCCGCCGCGATCCGGCAGTGGATGGGAACGTTCGGCAAGGTGCTGACCTGGGACGACATGCCCTGGCTGCGCTCGCTCACCACGCTGCCGCTGATCCTGAAGGGCATCTGCCACCCCGACGACGCCCGCCGCGCGATCGATGGCGGTGCGGACGCGATCTATTGCTCGAACCACGGCGGGCGGCAGGCGAACGGCGGTATCGCCGCGATCGATTGCCTGCCCGGCGTCGTCGCCGCGGCGGGCGACACGCCGGTGCTGTTCGATTCAGGCGTCCGGTCGGGCAGCGACGTGGTCAAGGCGCTCGCGCTCGGCGCCACCGCGGTCGGCGTCGGCCGGCCCTATGCGTACGGCCTCGCGCTCGACGGCGCGGCGGGCGCGGCGCACGTGCTGCGCTGCATCCTCGCCGAGGCGGACCTGTTGATGGCGGTCAACGGCTATCCGACGCTTGCCGCCGTCCGGGCCGCGGGCGCGACCCGGCGCCAATCCCGGTAACCCGCCCTCACGCCGCGGTCGGCGGCGCGTCGTGGCCGGGCGCCTCGCCCAGCACCACCGCGAGGCTGCCGAGCAGGATCAGCACGCCGCCGGCCGCGAGCAGCAGCGTCAGCCGGTCGCCGAAGAGCGCGACGCCGAACACCGCCCCCATCAGCGGTTCGATGTTGATGAAGACGCCCGCGCTCGCGCTGCCGACGCGCGACGATCCATATTGCCATGCCGCGGTCGCCAGCATCGTCGACAGCAGCCCCTGCCCGACGATGCCGGTCCAGGCGCCCGCGGTCAGATCGAGCGGCGGCAACCCGTGCAGCAGCAGCGCGACCGGCAGGATCGCGATCGCCGCCACCACCACCGTCACCGCCGGCATCGCCAGCGGCTGCGACGTCGTCGGCGCCGCCTTCAGCGCGTAGAACCAGCCGAGGAACAGCAGCAGCGAGGCGAGCGACAGCAGCACGCCGGCGAGCGAGCTGGCACCCCCCGGATCGCCCGCGATCAGCGCAGCGCCCAGCGTCGCGCCCGCGACGCCCGCCCAGGTGACCCGGCCGGTCGCTTCGCCGAGCAGCCGCGCCGAGACCGCGATCAGCGCGGGCATCGCGCCGACCAGCAGCGCCGCCAGCGTCACGCTCACCCGTGCCAGCCCCTCGAACTGCACGAGAAAGCCGAGACCGTAGAGCAGCCCGGCGAGCAGCACCGCCGGCGACCGGAACAGCGCCCGCGCCTCGGCGCTTGCCACCGCGAAGGGCAGCGCCGCCGCCGCCGCCACCGCAAAGCGCAGCAGTACCATATGCGCGGCTGTCAGCTCGCGCAGCGCGAGCTTGCCGAGCGGGAAGCCGAGGCTCCAGCACACGCCCGCCACGACCAGCATCGCGAATGCGCCGCCGCGCCCGCCGCGCGGCCGCCCGCCCGTCATGCCCACGCCGGTCGATCCAAGGGCCCGAGGAACGCGCGCATCGCCGCCGCCGCATCCTGCCAGGCGACACCATGGCCCGCACACCAGTCGTCGGCATAATAGGTGCAGGCGTAGCGGTCGCCGCCGTCGCACAGCAATGTCACGATGCTGCCCCGCTCGCCCGCCGCCGCCAT
>JBKBTU010000156.1:0-6438 GCA_046290715.1 Sphingomonas sp.
GTCGATCGGCTCGGGTCCGACGGCGATCCGGATCATCCGCCGGTCACCGGCGGGAACAGCGCCACCTCGCGCGCGCCGACGATGCTCGCGTCCATCGCGACGAACGCCTGATCGACCGCCGCGCGCAACCGGGCGCGATCGGCGAGCGCCGCTGCGCTCGTCGCATCGCGCGCCGCGAGCCAGTCGACCAGCCCGGCAACGTCGGTCACCGTGGCGGGCGGCGTCACCACCTCGGCCGCGCGTCCCATGCGTTCGCGCACCCAGGCGAAATAGAGCAGATCGATCGCCATGCCCGTCAGTCCATGTGCTTCAGGCCGACGCGCAGGTAATCCCAGCCCGTCACCAGCGTCAGCGCGGCCGCGCCCCACAGGCAGGCGAGTCCGGTCACCTTGATCCAGGCCGCCGCCGGCAGCGCGCCGGCGAGAATCAGCGCCCCGAAGGCGACGAGCTGCAGCGTCGTCTTCCACTTGGCGAGCTTCGACACGGGCAGCGACACCTGCAATCCGGCGAGGAACTCGCGCAGGCCCGAGACCGCGATCTCGCGCAGCAGGATGATGAGCGCCGCGATCAGATGGACACCGGTAATCAATGCCCTGTCGTCGTGGCGCGTGCCGACCAGCATCAGGATGACGGCCGCGACCATGATCTTGTCGGCGATCGGGTCGAGGAACACCCCCAGCCTGGACACTGCCCCCTGCGCGCGCGCCAGATAGCCGTCGAAATAATCGGTGATCCCCATCAGGCAGTAGAGCGCGAAGGCGATGCCGAAGCCCGCCTCCCAGCGCGGCCACCACAGCAGCGCGACGAGCAGCGGCACCGCGACGATCCGCGACAGCGTCAGGAGGTTGGGCAAGGTCAACATCGCCGCCTTCCTATCGCGCACCGGCCGCCGACGTAAGCCCCGGCCGGTACACGGGTTTCGCAACCCCGTTGGCGACACCCCCGCTCTGGGCTATGCCGCCGCATCATCGCCACGATCGAAGGCCGCCGTCTGCCATGCTGAATGCCCTGGGGTTGCTGAAGCAGCGCCGCTTCCTGCCCCTCTTCACCACGCAGTTCCTCGGCGCGTTCAACGACAATCTCTTCAAGACGTCGATGGTGCTGTTCGCCACCTATGCGATCTTCAACGATCCGCACATGGAGGCGAATTTCAACGCGCTGGCGACGGGCATCGCGATTCTGCCCTTCTTCCTGCTTTCCGCGCTCGCCGGGCAGCTTGCCGACAGCCACGACAAGGCGCGGATCATCCGCATCGTCAAGACGGCGGAGATCGGCATCATGCTGCTCGGCGCCGCCGGCCTGATGGTCGCGCGCACCGGCCATCCCCATCTCGGCGTCGGGCTGATGCTGGGGGCGGTGCTGTTCCTCGGCGTCCATTCGACCTTCTTCGGGCCGATCAAATACGCCATCCTCCCGCAGCACCTGAAACCCCGCGACGTGCTCGGCGGCACCGGACTGGTCGAGGCGGGCACCTATCTCGCGATCCTGCTCGGCACGATCATGGCGGGTTGGGTGCCGATCGAGGGCGCTGCGATCCTGGTGCTGGTCGTCGCCGGGATCGGCTGGCTCAGCGCCCGCCAGGTGCCGCCCGCGCCGCGCGAGGGGCCGCGGCTCACGCTCAACTACAATCCCTTCACCGCGTCGTGGCGGCTGATCCGCACGACGATGCACATCCCGCGGCTGTTCCTGGCGATCTGCGCGATCAGCTTCTTCTGGACGATCGGCTCGGTGCTCATCATCGTCTTCCCGCCGCTGGTGAAGAACGTGCTCACCGCCGACGAGCGCGTGGCGAGCGGCGCGATCGCGGTCTTTTCGGTCGGCGTGGCGATCGGCTCTGTGGTGATCAACACGATGCTGAAGGGCAAGATCAGCGCCCGCTACTCGCCCGTGTCGGTGATCGCGATGGGCGTATTCGTGGTGATCTTCTCGCTGCTCTGCCGCACCTGGGTGCCAGCCGCGCCGGGCCATTACTATGACTGGAGCCAGTTCGTCGCCCAGCCGCGGGCGATCCCGATCATGCTCTGTCTGCTCGCGATCGCGACGACGGGCGGCATGTTCGTGGTGCCGCTCTACGCCTTCCTCACCACCACGGTGGAGAAGGACCAGACCGCCCGCACCGTGGCGGCGAACAACGTCGTCAATTCGGGCGCGATGACGTTCGGATCGATCGCGGTGCTGGGCATCAACATGCTGGGCGTGACGCCCGTCGACATGCTGTTCCTCGTCGCCGCGATGTGCCTCGTCTCCGCCTGGATCGCGCAGAAGCTGCACCTCGCCTGCGATTGAGCGATTCGCTGGCGCGGGTACGGTGCCGGCCCTACAGCAGGAACGTGTAGAAGCAGGTGAAGAAGGCCGCGAAGCTGAGCAGGAACAGCTTCCAATCCTCATCGTCCCGTTTGCGCACGTCGGGCAGCACCGGCGGCGGCAGCGACCGCCTGAACGGGTGGCCGGCGGATTCGTTGGTGAGGACGAGGCGTCTGGTCATGATGGATCTGTTAACGCTTCGTTTACGATTGGGACCAGCCGCAAAGGTGGTTAAACCACGCCTGTCCGAGGATGGGACACAGGAAGAAGAGGCCGGACAATGAGTGTCGCATTCCGCCGCGAGAGCGACGAGGAGCATCTGGAGCCCAAGTTCGAACGGCCGATCCCGGCGGGTCCGAACCTCGTGACGCGCGCCGGCAAGGCGCTCATCGAACGGCAGATCGCGGCGATCGAAACCGCACTGCCCACGGCGGACGCGGAGCAGGCGGAGGCGCTGCGGCGCGAGCTGCGCTACTGGCAGACACGCCGTACCACCGCGATCCTCACGGCCGCGCCGGCCGACGGCACCGCCGGCTTCGGCACCCGCGTGACGCTGCGGATAGGAGGACGCGAGCGCGTCATCGCGATCGTCGGTGACGACGAGGCCGATCCGAATGCCGGCCGGCTGGCCTATGGTGCACCGCTTGCCCACGCGCTGATCGGTGCGGAGCCGGGCGATCTCCTCCCCTTCAACGGGCGTGACGATGCCATCGAGGTGCTGGAAATCGCGCCGATCGATCCGGCCGATTAAGCCGAGCTACGAGATCGTCAAGGATCCCGTAGCTCGACCGTCGGGCACCGGGGAGCACCCGAATATCGGCGGTGCCAGTATGGGAGAGAACGCCGCCGACCCCCGTCCCTATCACAGAATCATGTTTCCGCGATATGTCCGGCGAGACATTTGCGCGCAATCTCGCCGCGGCATCGCACGCGGCGAAGGAGCCGCCCCGTCATGCCCGATCCCGCGTCGATCGCCGTGTGTCTCGCCACGCGCCACCGCCCGGCGCGCAAGCAGACCGAAGACGCCGGCGTCCGCCGCGCCCGCTGCCGCTGCTGCGGCCTGCAATTGATGCGCACCGCGATCAGCCGGCAGTGGATCATCGCCGACCGGCTGGGCTGAGCCGCGGCGGTCCGCCCTATACCGGCAACGTCACCCGCGCGAGCGCGCCGCCGTCCGGGTGATTGGCGATCGTCGCGTCGCCGCCGTGCGCACGGGCAACGCCGCGCACGCTGCTGAGCCCCAGCCCGATGCCACCGGTATCGCGGTTGCGCGAGCGTTCGCCGCGAAAGAAGGGTTCGAACAGGTGGTCGAGGTCGTCGGGATCGATCCCCGGCCCGTGATCGCGCACCTCGATCACCGCATGGCCGTCGACGCGCGCCAGCGTCACTTCGGCATCGCCCGCATATTTCAGCGCATTGCCGACGAGGTTGGCGACCAGCGCCTTCAACCCCACCGGATCGCCCTCGACGACCAGCGGATCGCCGTCATGCAACGTCACCGGTTCGCCACGGTCCTCGAGGTCGTCGGTCACGCTCTCGACCAGCGAGCGCAGGTCGAGCCGGCGGCGCTCGGCGCCTTGCGTCGCATCGCGGAAGAAGGCGAGCGCCGCCTGGATCATCGCCTGCATGTCGTGGATGTCGGCCTCCGCCGCCCGGCGCAGCGGATCGGGTGCCTCTTCAAGCCGCAGGCCGAGCCGCATCAGCGGGGTGCGCAGGTCGTGCGCGATCGCCGCGATCATCGTCGTGCGATCCTCGACATAGCGGTTGAGCCGCGCCTGCATGCGGTTGAACGCCGCCGCGGCATCGGCGATCTCCGCCGGCCCGCCGAGCGGCACCGGCGCCGCGCGCGGGTCGCGCCCCAGCCGCTCCGCCGCTGCGCCGAAGGCGGCGATCGGCTTGGTCAGCCGCCGCGCCAGCCACCAGGCAAAGGGGGCCAGCGCCACCATCGCCGCCAGCAGCCACAGGAACGCGCGCCACCGCCAGCTCTCGAAGCCCGTCCGCGCGGCGCGCGCGGTCAGCCAGCTGCCATCGTCCTGCTGCACGGAAACGGCGAAATGGCCGAACAGGATCTGGTTGCGCGCATCCGGCGGCCGGCGGCGCTGCGCGAAGCCGGGACGCGGCGGCATCGGGCCGAAGAACATCGGCGGCGGCCCGCCGAAATGCACGCGGACGCGATCCTCCGATACGCCGAGCTGCCCGGCGATGATGCGGCCGATGCGCGTGCCGCGTTCGTCGAACGGCTCGGGATTCTCGGCATCGCGCGCGAGCAGCAGTTCGCCGCTCGCATCGTGCCCGGTCCGCAGCGCCGCCGCGACCTGCGGCGCCGAATAGATCCGCGGCGTCGGCGGGGTGATGAACACGACCAGCGCGACGTTCAGCGCCTGGACGCTGGCGACGCTGAGCAGCATCAGCAGGAAGATGCGCCAGAACAGCGACTTGCGCATCCACGACAGACCGGCACGCCAACGCCGCGCGGCACTCACAGGCGGCTGACCTGCGGCACGAACAGATAGCCTTCGTTGCGGATGGTGCGGATGATCTCGTCGCCGCCGCTGCGCAGCTTGCGGCGCAAGCGGCTGATCTGGACGTCGATCGCACGGTCGAACGCATCCGAATTGGGGCCGCGCGCCGCTTCGAGCAGCCATTCGCGCGTCAGCACCCGCCGCGGCCGTTCGGCAAAGACGCGCAGCAGCGCGAATTCGCCGTCGGTCAGCCCGACCAGCACGCCCTGCGCATCGAACAGCTCGTGCGCCAGCAGGTCCATCGTCCAGCCGTCGAAGCCGAGGCGCGACCGGTCGGCGGGCTCCGCCTGCTGCCGGCTGCGCAGTGCCGCGCGCAACGTCGCCAGCACTTCGCGCGCGCTGCACGGCTTGGGCAGATAGTGGCTCGCACCGATCTCCAGCCCGACGATGCGGTCGCGCTCCTCGCCGAGCGCGCTCAGCATGATGACCGCCGGGCCGCCATCGCGGGTGATGCGGCGGCAGGCGGATATGCCGTCCTCCCCGGGCATCATCACGTCGAGCAGCACCGCGTCGATCCGCTCGCGCTCCAGCACCGCGTCCATCTCGCGCGTGTTGGCGGCGGCATGGACGCGATACCCACGCGCACCCAGGCTCTGCGTCAGCAGCGTCCGGATATCGCGATCGTCGTCCACCACCAGCACCGAAGCCGGATCGTCCGCCGCCACTCCGGCCCCCGTGCCGCTTGTCGTCTGGCTCATCATCATGCCCTCATGCCGGGGATTTGTTGCCGCAGAATATCAGCGCGCGAGGCAGGGGTCACCGCCGCTGACATCCGCCGGCAACATTGGGCTGGTTCGGTCACGCGACCAACGGGGAGCCCGCCATGAACCGCACCATCGCCCTTCTTCTCGCCACCGGCCTCGGCTGCGCCGCCGCCGGCGTGTCGGCGCAGGCGCATCGCCGCGTCTTCATCAGCCCGATGGGCGAACCGTTCCGCGGCACCGACGCCGCCCCTGACCCCGAGCGCGCCTGGTTCGCCCAAGCGGACGCGAACGGCGACGGCGCGGTCACCGCCGCCGAATTCCGCGCCGACGCCGCGCGCTTCTTCGCGATCCTCGACCGCAAGCACGACGGCGAGATCGATCCCGACGACATCGACTATTACGAGAACACCCTCGCGCCCGAGGTCCGATCGAGCGAGGGGCCCGGTATGATGACGGGCGGTTCGGGGTCCGAAGGCGAATCGAAGCCGCCCGCCTATGATTCGAGCCGCCTCGGGGCGGCGCGGTTCAGTTATTTCGACCTGCCCGAGCCGGTGACCTCCGCCGACCGCAACTTAAATCGCGGCATCGACGCCCGCGAATTCGCCGATGCGGCCGACAAGCGATTCGCTTCGCTCGACAAGAAGAACGACGGCAAGCTTGTCTGGGACGAATTGCCGCACGTCAGCGCCCGGATGGAAGGACAACGGCGCGGCAAGGGTGGCCCGGGTGGCGGGCGCGGCGGCCACCGCGGTGGCGGCCACGGCATGCGCGGCGGCGGGGGCGGCTTTGGTGGGAGTAGTGGTGGCTTTGGCGGCGACTAAGCGACGCGCGCTCACCCTCACTCTGCGCCGCCTACGGCAGCTTTTCCCTCTCCCATCGGGAGAGGGAGGGAGGCGCGAGGGTCGCAT
>JBKBTU010000157.1:0-6416 GCA_046290715.1 Sphingomonas sp.
CGCCCTCGGCCTGGTCGCGCATGAAGGTCAGGACCGAGCTGATCATGGCCTCCATCTGGTCGATGTCGGTCTCGAAGCCCGGCTTCAGCTTGTCGGGGGCGGCTTCCAGCCGGAACCGCATCCGGGTCAGCGGGGTGCGCAGGTCGTGGGAGATGGCGCCGATCATGGCGGTCCGGTCGTCCACATAGCGTTTCAGCCGCCCCTGCATCAGGTTGAAGGCGGCGGCGGCGCGGCCGATCTCGGCGGAGCCGCCCTGGACCGTGGCGGGGGCGGACGGGTCCCGGCCCAGCCGTTCGGCGGCGTCGGCGAAGCTGCGCAGGGGTGCGGTGATGCGGCGCGCGAACAGCCAGCCGAACGGGGCGACCAGGGCGAAGGACAGCAGGAACCACAGCATCACCCGGCTCTGCCAGGCGGTCGGGAAGCCTTCGGGCCGGGGCGCGACCACGATCCACCGGTCGCCGACCCGCTGGGCGGCGATGAAGTCCCCCTCGATATAGCCGGCCGGCGTCGGGGCGAAGAGACCGCGCCGGATAGGGGCGGCGACGACGGGCGCCTCATCCTCCTCGTCCTCATCCTCGATCTCGGGTTCCGGCGCAGGCGCTGGGCGTGGCGCAGCGACGGTCGGCGGCGGCGCGGCCTCCACCGGCGCAGGCTCGACCTCCGGCTCGGGTGCGGCGGCGGCGACCGGTTCGTTGGGCTTCACCGGCGACGGGCGCGATTGAAGGCCCAGGCGATGCGCCTTGCCGATCACCGCGTTGCGGCTGACGCCGCCCAGCGCCTCGGCGATCTGGCTGGCGGTCTGCCCCGCCTCCCACATCGTCTTGAGCGTGTCGATCCGCTCGTCGGTCCAGGACATTCGTATTTCCTTACTCTTGCGCCGGGTTGCGGGCGGCTGCGGCTGCGGTTACCCGCTTGGCCCATGAGCAGCCAGCCCCCAATCGGCGAAATCCAATCGGCGATCCGGTCCGCCCCCGGCGTCCCCGTCATCCGGAACGTCAACTGGGGCGGCCTGAAGACCCTCTATGTGAAGGAGGTGCGCCGGTTCTTCAAGGTCCACCTCCAGACGGTGTGGGCACCGGCGATCACGACATTGCTGTTCCTCATCGTCTTCACCATCGCGACCGGCGCGAAAAGCCCGGTGCACGTCGGCGGTGTGGTGATTCCGTTCGCCGACTTCATCGCCCCCGGCCTGATCATCAGCCAGGGGATGATGGGTCCCGCCTTCGCCAATGCGAGCTTCTCGCTGCTCGTCGGCAAGATCCAGGGCACGATCGTCGATTACCTGCAACCGCCGCTCTCGACCGCGGAACTGCTCGCCGCGCTGGTCGGCGGCGCGATGACGCGCGCGTTCATCGTCGGCTTCATCTGCTGGTGCGCCATGGCGCTCTATCCGGGCGTGCACGTGACGCCGGTGCATCCGCTCGCCATCCTGTGGTTCGGGTTCCTCGGCGCGGCGTTCCTGTCGTTTCTCGGCGTGCTCACCTCGATCTGGGCGGAAAAGTTCGACCATGCCGCCGCGGTGACCAACTTCGTCATCGCGCCGCTGTCGCTCTTGTCGGGCACCTTCTATTCGGTCGATCGACTCGCGCCGGCCTTCCGCACATTCAGCCACGCCAATCCGTTCTTCTATATCATCTCCGGCTTCCGATACGGCTTCCTCGGGACCGCCGATTCGCCCATCATGGTGGGCAGCATCGCGATCCTTGCGGTGGACATCGTGCTGGGGGTGGCGTGCTACGTGCTGCTGCGAAAGGGCTGGAAGCTCAAGAACTGATCCTCGCGCTGGCGCTGGCGGGCCTGATGCCCGCCGCCGCGCATGCTCGGACGCCTCCTGCCGCAGCGGCCGATGCCGACCCGACGGTACGTGCGCAGGCGCAGGCGCTGCTGCCCGTGCTGGACGGCGCCCCCGGATACGAGACGCTGTTCGCGCCCGTGTTCCGCCAGGCCGTGCCGGCGGGCCAGTGGGCGGCAATCGTCGCGCAGCTCAAGGGCGCACTCGGCACCCCGCAACGCCTCGCGCGCGTGACGCCGCACGGCCGTTTCGCCGCGCAGGTCGAGGTCGCTTATACGCGCGGCACCGCGACGATGCTGATCGCGGTCGATCCCGCCGGCCGCCACGCGATCACCGGCCTGCGCATCACCGGCACGACGCGCAGCGACGATAGCGCCGCCGCGATCCAGCAGGCAGTGTCGGCACTGCCGGGTACGACGCGGCTCGGCGTCTACGCGCTGGACGGCAGCACGCCGGCGCCGGTGCTGGCGGTGAACGACGCGCAGCCGGCGCCGCTCGGCTCGGCGTTCAAGCTTTGGGTGCTCGCCGAAGCCGCCCGTCAGGTCGCGGCGGGGCGCCATCGCTGGGACGAGGTCGTGCCGGTCGCCGCGCCCTCTCTCCCGTCGGGCGTCCTGCAAGGCTGGCCGCGCGCGACGCCGGTGACGGTGCAGACGCTGGCGACGCTGATGATATCGATCAGCGACAATACCGCGACCGACACGCTGATCGGCGTGCTGGGGCGCGCCAACGTCGATGCGATGGCGGCCAGGTTCGGCGGCACCAGCCCGGTGCTGACGACGCGCGAGGCGTTCGCAATCAAGAGCGACCCCGCGCTGATCGCCGCCTGGGCCAAGGCGGATGCCGCCGGACGGCGCGCGCTACTGGCGGCGCAGGCGAGCCGGTTTGCGGGCCAGCCGCTCGATCCGCTGATGTTCTCGTCGGGCCCGGTCGCCAACGACAGCGTCGAATGGTTTGCCTCACCCAAGGACATGGCGCGCCTGCTCGCCCATCTGCGCGACGCGGGACCGGTGGTGCGCGGCATCCTGGGTATCAACCCCGGCATCGACCCCGCCACCGCCGCGCGCTTCCGCTATGTCGGATTCAAGGGCGGGTCGGAGCCGGGCGTGCTGTCGCTCAATCTGCTGGCTGAGGCACAGGACGGGCGCTGGTATGCGGTGGTCGGCGACTGGCACCGGGCGGATGCCGCGGTCGACGAGGCCGCCTTCGTCGCTCTGGTCTCGCGCGCGCTGGCGCTGGTCGCTACGCCCGCCATTCGTCCCTGAGCAGACCGTAGATCAGCGTGTCGCGCACGCCGATATGCGTTTCCCATTCGGCGCGCAGGCGGCCCTCCAGCCCGAAGCCCAGCCGCTCGACGAGGCGGATCGAGGGTGTGTTTTCGGGATCGATATCGGCGAACACCCGGCGGTGGCCCTCGCTGAACAGCTGCGTCAACAGCGCGGACAACGCTTCACGCGCGATGCCCTGCCCCCACGTGTCGCGCGCGAAGAGGTAGCCGATCTCCGACACGCCTGGCCGCCGCAGGCCGGCCGAGACGAACCCGAGCGCGCAATCGTCGTCTCGCGTCACCGCCCAACTCCGTCGATCGGCTGACGATGGCGTGAGATAGGCGCGCAGATCGTCGATGCTGTCGAAGGGAGGCCGCGACCACCAGCGCATCGTCTCCGCATCCATCATGGCCGGGAACAGCGCCTCGGCATCGTCCGGTCCGAGCGGCCGCAGGGTCAGCCGCTCGGTTCGCAGGACCGGCGTCACCCGGTCAGCGCGTCGACCAAGGCCTTCACCTTCGCCTGCCGCCATTGCGGCAGCGGCGCGACGAGCCAATAGCCAAGGCGCGATGGTTGCGGATCGCCGATCATCGTCACCGCGCCATCGGCGATCGCCCGCGCGGCGAGCAGCTCGGGCACGGTCGTGCGGCCGAGCCCCGCGACCACGGCGTCGATCGCGAGCCCGGCATCGGCCACGCGCACGAGCGCATGCCCATCGCCGCCGGGACTGCCCGGCCAGCCGATCACGGCGTCGGCGGCGTGCGGCGCGGCGATCGTCACCATGCCTTCGGACTCGAGCGCTTCGCCCTCATGCTCGCCCGGCCCCTCGCCCCAGCGGATCGCGAGGTCGAGATTGGCTTCGGTGAAATCGACCGTCTCGTCGGCGGCGAGCAGCACGAAGCGCAATTCGCCGTCCGCCTTGGCGACCTCCGCCAGCCGCGGCATCAGCCATTTGTCGGTGAGGTCGCGCGGCGCGGCGATGGTCAGCGACTTGGACGACTGGCCCGCCTGCATCGCGCGCACCGCCTCCTCGAACTGGAGGAAGCCGTCGCGCAGCGGCCCCAGCCCCGCCTCCGCCTCGGGGGTCAGCTCGAGGCCGCGGGTGGTGCGGCGGAACAGCACGACCCCGAGCGTATCCTCGAGCGCGCGCACCTGCTGACCGACCGCAGCCGGCGTCACCGCCAGTTCGTCCGCGGCACGCGTGAAGCTGAGATGCCGGGCAGCGGCGTCGAGCACGCGCAGACCGTTGAGCGGCAGGTGCGTCCGCTTCATGACTCCACCGCCGGCGCGACCAGCGCGAACTTCGGGATGGCGGCATCGAACGCCGTGCCGTCCTCGGCGATCATGCGATAGCTGCCCTGCATCGCGCCGTTGGGCGTCTGGAGCGGGCAGCCAGAGACATAGTCGTAGCTCGCGCCCGGCGCGATCAGCGGCTGTTCGCCGACGACGCCCTCGCCCTCCACCGAATGGCGCGCGCCGCGTCCATCGGTGATGATCCAGTGGCGGGTGAGCAGCTGGACGGTTCGATCCGACTCGTTCTCCAGCCGGATGTGATAGGCCCAGAACCAGCGCCCGCGGCGCGGTTCGGATTGTTCGGGCAGATAGCTGACCGCCACGCGCACGGTGACGCCGTCGGTGGTCGCGGCATGCGGGAAGAATTCCTTCATGCGCTCACCTCGCCTTCGCCCTCACAGACCGACCTGGCGCAGCGCCTGGTCGAGGTCGTCGATCAGGTCCTGCGGGTCTTCGAGCCCGACGTTGAGGCGCAGCATCCCCTCGGTAACGCCCATCTCCAGCCGCTTGTCCTCGGCGACGCTGGCATGCGTGGTCGAGGCGGGATGCGTCATCAGCGATCGCGAATCGCCGATATTGTTGGAGATGTCGATCAGCGCCAGCGCGTCGAGCAGGCCGTGCGCCTGTGCCCGGTCGGCGACTTCGAAGGCGAAGATCGGGCCGGTCGCGACCATCTGGCTCATCGCGAGATCGTGCTGCGGATGGCTGGGCAGGCCGGGGTGCAGGATCCTGGGCACCCGGCCTTCGAGGAAACGGCCGACCGCGAGCGCGCTCTCCGACTGGCGGCGGATGCGCAGGTCGAGCGTTTCCAGACCCTTCAGCACTACCCAGGCGTTGAACGGCGACAGCGTCGGCCCGGTGTTGCGGGTGAAGGGGAGGAGGGTGTTGGTGATGAAGTCTTCGCTGCCGCAGACGGCGCCGGCGAGAACGCGCCCCTGACCGTCCATCATCTTGGTCGCGGAATAGGCCGTGACGTCGGCGCCGAGATCGAGCGGGCGCTGGAGCGCCGGCGTCGCGAAGGCATTGTCGACGACGCTGGTGATGCCGCGCTCGCGCGCGATCGCGCAGACCGCGCGCAGGTCGACGACGTCCATCGTCGGATTGGCGGGCGTCTCGAAGAAGAAGACCTTGGTCTCCGGCCGCACCGCGTCGAGGAACGCTTGCGGGTCGCGCGCGTCGACGATCGTCGTCGCGATGCCGAACTTGGGCAGCAGCGTGTCGGTCAGCCAGCGGCACGACCCGAACGCGGCGCGCCCGCCGACGAGATGGTCCCCCGCCTGCAACTGGCACAGCAGCACCGCGGTCATCGCCGCCATGCCGGTCGCCATCGTCCGGCACGCCTCCGCCCCTTCGAGCAGCGCGATGCGCTTTTCGAGCATCTCGACCGTCGGATTCTGGAGGCGGGAATAGGTCATCCCCTCCTGCTCGCCGGCGAAGCGCGCCGCGGCGTCCGCGGCCCGGTCGTAGGTATAGCCGGAGGTGAGGAACAGCGCCTCGCTCGTCTCGCCATATTCGCTGCGCGCGGTGCCGCCGCGCACCGCCAGCGTGGCGGGGCGCCAGTGCTGGGTGATCGAGGGGTCCTGGCCTGCCTTGCGCTTCATGCGCGCCGCTTTGCCGGACGCGGGCGGGGGGTGCAAGGGTGTCCGACCCACCCCGCACCGGGGAGGATTGGCTTGCCAATCCCGCCGCTGCCGCAGACAAGGCCGCGGTGCGCCTGCCCACCCGCCCCCTGCCCGCCGCGCTGCTGATCGGCCTCGTCGCGCAGGCGCTGTTCTGCTGGCGGCTGACGACGCCGCACATGCTGATGTTCGACGAGGTGCATTACGTCCCTGCAGCGCGGACGCTGGCGAGCCTGTCAGGCCCGGCCAACATCGAGCATCCGCTCGTCGGCAAGACGCTGATCGCGCTCGGCATCCTGGCGCTCGATCCGACGCCGCTGGTGCTGCCCGCCGATCTGCCGGTCGATCCGGTCAACCTCTACCTGTTCGGCGGGTTCGTCTGTTTCGTGCTGATCGCGGTGCTGCTGGTGGTGTTCATCGGCCAGATCAGCCGCAATCTGCGCAGCC
>JBKBTU010000158.1:0-3289 GCA_046290715.1 Sphingomonas sp.
CTGCGTTCACCGCGGGTTTAGGCGGCGGCCGCTAGCGCCACATGTCAATCGATCCACCGGAGACGTCATGGTCCGCCCCTCGCTCGCCCTGTTGCCGCTGTTCCTCCTCACCACGCCCGCGCTCGCCGCGGACAAGGTCGACCCCAAGCTGCGCGCGGAGTTCGACAAGTCGGACCTCAACCACGACGGCTTCCTCAGCCGCGCCGAGGTGATGGCGCGCGTCAACCGCATGGACGTCGGCAAGCAGAAGATGCCCGCGGGCAAGGCGCAGGCGATCGCCGGTGCCTTTTTCAACACCGCCGACGCCAACCACGACGGCAAGGTCTCGCCGGTCGAGATGCAGGGCCTCTTCCGCGCGCTCGCGTCGCGCTACGACACCAACCATGACGGCGTCGTCAGCCTGGAAGAGCGCGCCGCCGCCCGCGCCGCCGTGGTCGGCGCGCCGGCGGGGACGGGCGTGCCGAAGGGGCGGTGACAATTCTGTGCTCCTGCGCAGGCAGGAGCCCAGGGTTACGGGCGTGACCGCTTGGGGCTCTGGGCTCCTGCCTTCGCAGGAGCACGGCTCCGTAGGCGAAGACGTCGCCTACCGCCCCCTCAGCGCCCGTTCGCCCTCGATCATATAGTCGCGCGTGATCGGCAGCTCCGTCCGGCTGCGGCTGAACTGGATCTGGAAATTGACCAGCCCGCCGTTCTCGAACGCATTGGCCGCGCCGGCGAGGTAGAAGGTCCACATGCGGTAGAAGCGCTCGTCGTACAGCGCGACGATCGCGTCCTTCGCCGCCAGCGTCCGTCGGTACCATTCGTGCAGCGTATAGGCGTAGTGCAGCCGCAGCACCTCGACGTCGGTGAGGAACAGCCGCAGCCCCTCGAACGCCGCGATCGTCTCCGACAGCGCGGGATTGTAGCCGCCGGGAAAGATGTACTTGGTCGTCCAGTCGTCGGTGACGCTCGGCGGCCCCAGCCGGCCGATCGTGTGGAGCAGCGCGACGCCGTCGTCGGTCAGCAGGTCGCGGCACTTCCTGAAGAAGGTGCGATATTGCGGCGGCCCGACATGCTCGAACATGCCGACCGAGACGATCCGGTCGAACCAGCCCTCGACGCGGCGATAGTCGATCAGTTCGAACGTGACCTGGTCGGCGACGCCCGCTGCCGCGGCACGCTCGCGCGCGATCTTGAGCTGCTCCTCCGACAGTGTGACGCCGAGCACCTCGCAGCCGAAATGCCGGTTGAGGTACAGCGCCATGCCGCCCCAGCCGCAGCCGATGTCGAGCACGCGCATCCCCGGCCGGATCGCGAGCTTCGCGGCGATGTGCGCGAGCTTGTCGGACTGCGCTTGTTCGAGGCTGTTGTCGGGGTCGATATAATAGGCGCAGCTGTATTGCTTGTCGGCGTCGAGGAACAGGTCGTAGAGCCGCGCCGACAGGTCGTAATGGTGCGCGACGTTCTTCCGCGACCGGCGCTCCATGTTGATGCGGTCGAGCCGATGCTTCACCGAACCGAGGCCACGGACCAGGGCGGAGGGCTTGAGCGCATTCTGGCCGCGTTCGAAGGCGTTGTTGCGCTTCATCAGGCGGACGAGACCCATGATGTCGTCGCCGTCGACGGTGAGACGCCCGTCCATGTACATCTCGCCCGCCGCCAGCGCGGGGTTGCGGACGATGCGCGCGGCGACGCCGCGATCGGCGAAGCGGATGGTGATGTGGCCGTAGTCCGGGTCGGGCGTGCCGAAGGTCGCGGGGGGCTTGCCGGGGCGGTGGAGGGTGAGTTGGCCACGCGTCACGGCGCGGCTGAGGAACAGATCGATCAGCGCCATGGCGACGCTCTAATCACCTAGATGCCGGCGTACCAATCGTAATCGACATTGTCCTCCCAATAGCCGCCTTTCCCTTTACCTATGTTGGCGAGATTGGCGACCGCGCGGATGCCGGTGACGTATTTGGCGTGCTTGTAGCCCAATTGCCGCTCGACGCGCAGCCGTACCGGCGCACCGTGCGGCACGGTGAGACGCGCGCCGTTCATCTTGAGCGCCAGGATCGTCTGCGGATGGAAGGCGTCGACCGTGTCGATCGATTCGTAATAGGGCTGGCCGTTGTAGAGGTCGGCGCAGGTGAAGACGACGTAGCGTGCGCTGCGCCGCATCCCCGCGGCGTTCAGCACCGTCCCCAGCATCGGCCCCTGCCACTGGCCGATCGCGCTCCACCCCTCGACGCAATCGTGCCGCGTGATCTGCGAGCGCGCCGGCATCGACGCGAGCTGCGCGAGGCTCAGCGACAGCGGCCGGTCGACGAGGCCGTCGACGACGAGTCGGTAGCTCGCGAAGCCGTCCGCCGCCATCGCGGCATAGGCGGGCGTGCCGGGATCGCGCGTGCCGTTGGCGCGAAAGATCGGCGACATCTGTTCGCGGGTGAATTCGGGCGCGAGCGCGCCGCGGTCGAGCAACGCGCGTTGCAGCCCCTTGTGCATGTCCTCGCCGGCGAACAGGATCCTGCGCGCCTGCGGGTTGGCGACGACCCTGTCGCAGCCGGCGAGCAGCAGGCCGGCGCTGCCGGCGAGCAGGGTGCGGCGGGGCAGGATCATGCGTGCGGCTCCCGCCAGCGGCCGGTGATCATCGAGCGCACCTCGTTGACCGCCCCCGCCAGGATGACGAGCGCGAGGTGGATCACCACGAAGCCGCCCAGCGCGGCGCAGGTGACGAAATGGATCGACCGCGCCGACTGGCGCCCGCCGAACAGGTCGAGCAGCCACGGCCAGGCCGCGTCCATCCCCGGCGACAGCGCGAGGCCGGTGAAGATCATCAGCGGCAGCATCACGAACAGGACGAGGATGTAGCTCCACTTCTGCAGGCTGTTGTACGCGCCGGGGTCGTCGGGGTCGTGGAAGCGGAAGTTCCAATGGTCGCGCACGTCCTCCGCCAGATGGCGCGCGCTGACGTCGGCGCGGGTCAGCCGCAGCCGTGCGACGTGGCGGTTGACGAGGCTCGCGATCAGGAAGGCGAGCAGGCCGAAGGCGAGCACCAGCGCGAAGAACAGGTGCCAGCGCCGCGAGAGCGCCAGATTGTAGCTCGACGGGATCGTGATCCAGGCGGGGAACCGCGGCAGCGATGCCCAGGCATGGTCGAAATTCGCGCCGTAGCGCCCCCAATAGAGTCGTGGGTGCGCGTTGGAGATGCCGAGCCCGCTGCCGATCAGCACGAACACCGCGACCGCATTCACCCAATGCCAGATGCGCGTCGCCAGCGCGTGGCGGTAGACGGATGGGGCCGGTGCGGCGGGGCTTGGGTTCATGCCGT
>JBKBTU010000158.1:3387-6404 GCA_046290715.1 Sphingomonas sp.
ACCCAATGCCAGATGCGCGTCGCCAGCGCGTGGCGGTAGACGGATGGGGCCGGTGCGGCGGGGCTTGGGTTCATGCCGTGAATGTAGCAGGAACCGCGCCATGACCGAATGGCATTTCTACGAACCGCAGGCCGGCCACCGGCTGCCGCACGATCCGCTCAACGCGATGGTCGCCCCGCGCCCGATCGGCTGGATCAGCAGCGTCTCCGTAGAGGGCGTGCGCAACATCGCGCCCTACAGCTTCTTCAACCTCGTCAACTACGCGCCGCCGCTGATCGCCTTTTCGTCGATGGGGTGGAAGGACAGCGTCGCCAACATCGCCGCGACCGGCGAGTTCGTCTGGAACCTTGCGACCCGCAACCTCGCCGAGCCGATGAACGCGACCTCCGCCACGGTCGGTGCCGAGGTCGACGAGTTCGACCTCGCAGGCCTTGCGACCGCCCCGTCGCGACTCGTCGCCCCCGCGCGCGTCGCGGCCAGCCCGGTGGCGTTCGAATGCAAGCTGACGCAGCTCATCCGCCTGACGACGCGCGAGGGGCGCGAGCTCGATCAGTGGCTGGTGATCGGCGAGGCGGTCGGCATCCATATCGATACCGCGATGCTGGAGAACGGCATCTACCAGACCGCCCGCGCCCGCCCGATCCTGCGCGGCGGCGGACCGGCGGATTATTTCGAGGTCACCGAAGCCAACCTCTTCCGCATGCGCCGTCCGGGGTAGCCCCCGTGTTCCTGTGCACGCAGGAACGCAGAGCCACGGGCGATGTCATTTGTGACGCTCGGCTCCTGCCTGCGCAGGAGCACGGTCGTCCTCAACTATTGGCGCTGAGAAGGCACCGCGGCAGTCCCGTCACCAGCGGCACGCGCCGGTGGTGTAGGGGTTGTTGTGCTCCCGCGGAGGCGTGAGCCCAGTCCTGGGTCCCCGCCTTCGCGGGGACACACGGGTGCGCGTCACCCGTACGCCCGCCAGAAGAACACCGCGGTCGTCACCACCGTCACCAGGAGCGTCCATCCGCGGATCACCCCCGCAGGCAGCCGCCGCCCGACGAGCGCGCCGAGCCAGCCGCCGAGGATCGATCCCGCCATCATCGGCAGGCACAGCGTCCAGGAGACCATGCCGGATGCCACGAACACGATCGTCGCCGCGCTGTTCGCCACCGCGAGCATCAGCGTCCGCGGCGCGGCGAGCGTGGCGGGCGACGCGCCGGTGAGGAGGCCCCACAAGGCGGTCAGCATCATGCCGATGCCCCCGCCGAAATAGCCGCCGTAGACGCCCATCACCGCCTGCGCCGCGGCGATCGAGCGCGGACCGGCGGCGAAGCGCGCGCTCAGCCAGTCCGACGCATGCCGGCCGAGCGCGATCGCGATCGTCGCCGCGAGCAGCAGCCACGGCACGATCACGTCGAACGCATGCGCCGGCGTCCGGGCGAGCAGCAGGCTGCCGACCAGTCCGCCGGTGAAGGTGATCGCCGACAGCGTCCTCACGCCGACGCCGCCGATCGGCGCCAGGCCGCCGCGATACGCCCAGGCGCTCGCCACCGCACCGGGCTGCACCGCGACGTTGCTGGTGGCGTTGGCGACCGTCGAGGGCAGGCCGAGCGCGATCAGCGTCGGCATCGTCGCGAACGACCCGCCGCCCGCCAGCGCGTTCATCCCCCCGCCGAGCACGCCTGCGCCCGCGGCGAGCGCGAGCGCCGCCCAGTCCGTCACAAGGCGCGCTCAGCCAAGCGCGGCCATCTTCTCGGCTGCCTCGCGATCCATCTGCGCGCGGCTCTTCTTCTCGGCGGCGGTCTTGAGCTGGCCGCAGGCGGCGTCGATGTCGCGGCCGCGCGGCGTGCGCACCGGGGCAGAGATCCCGCCTTCGAAGATGATGTCGCTGAACCGCCGCACCCGTTCCGGCGTCGACGTGTCGTAGGGCGCGCCCGGCCACGGGTTGAACGGGATCAGGTTGACCTTGGCGGGCAGCTTGTACTTGCGCAGCAGCCGGACGAGTTCGTGCGCCTCCTCGTCCGAATCGTTCTTGTCCTTCAGCATCACGTATTCGAACGTGATGCGGCGCGCGTTGTTGGCGCCCGGATAGTCGGCGCAGGCCTGCAGCAGTTCCTCGATGCCGTATTTCTTGTTGAGCGGCACGATCTCGTCGCGCACCTCCTTGGTCACCGCGTGCAGCGACACCGCGAGGTTGACGCCGATCTCCTCGCCCGCGCGCGCCATCATCGGCACCACGCCGCTCGTGGAGAGCGTGATCCGCCGCTTCGACAGCGCCAGGCCGTCGCCGTCCATCACCAGCTTCAGCGCGTCGCGGACGCTGTCGAAATTATACAGTGGCTCGCCCATCCCCATCATCACGATGTTGGTGAGCATCCGCCCCTCGGGCTGGCTCGGCCATTCGCCGAGCGCGTCGCGCGCCAGCATCACCTGGCCGACGATCTCGCCCGCAGTCAGGTTGCGGACGAGGCGCATCGTCCCGGTATGGCAGAAGCGGCAGTTGAGCGTGCAGCCGACCTGACTCGACACGCACAAGGTGCCGCGATCGGCGTCGGGGATGAACACCGCCTCGTAATCCTGCCCGTCGGGCGAGCGCAGCAGCCATTTGCGCGTACCGTCGGTCGATACCTGCGCCTCGACCACCTCGGGCCGGCCGATGACGAAGCGCTGCTCCAGCCACGGGTGCTGCGCCTTGGCGATATCGGTCATCTGCGCGAACTCGGTCGCGCCGCGGTTGTAGAGCCAGTGCCAGATCTGCTTGGCGCGCAGCTTCGCCTGCCGCGGCTCCATCCCCGCCTCGAGCAACGTCTCGCGCAGCGCATCCTTGGGCAAGCCGATGAGGTCGATCCGCCCGTCGGCACGCAGCGACGGCGCGCGCGGAACGGGCACGGGATCGATATGGCCCGGAATGGGCATGGGCGGGGCGACGCTGTCGAGCATCGCGCGCATATAGCGGCAAAGCGTCCGGAATTCTATCCCGCCGCGGCGGCCCTCGCGCACGCCAGCGTCGCCGCGTCGATCGCGGTGGCGGC
>JBKBTU010000159.1:0-6390 GCA_046290715.1 Sphingomonas sp.
GTCCTATCGGGAGCATCGCGCTTGCGCAGCCGACGATGCTCCCGAACTCATCCGGGTGACTTTGCGGTCTCGGGAAGACGCAGTCGCCCGGCGCTCAGGGGCGTTCGATGCGATCCGTCAGCCCTGAACCTGTCGAAGGGCGTGTCGCGAACGCAACGCCGCTACAGGCTACGCCCTTTAGCGGGCTCACCTCTCACCAAGATCGGCCGAGCCGCACTCGAGTTCGATCCATCCCGATCGCAACCTTGCCCCAGCGCAGACCGGGGCCTCGAGCGGCTCATGGCCCGCGCTGTCACAAGGGGATCCCAGCCTCCGCTGGGATGACGATCTGCTCCAACAGTGATGAATCAGACTTCGGACGCTCGCTAGCGCGAGCGAGCGGGAACGAACGGCAGCGCGATTGCCGACAGGATGATCATCACCGCACCGGCGGCGACGTAGAGCCAGAAGCTGAGCGGCCGCATGTCAGGCGCGCACGCCAAAGGCGCCGCGATCGGCGTGATAGGTCATGTGAATCTCCCCACCGGATCAATCCGGCCCCGCCTGTATAATCCGATTGTTTCGCCAATTTTGCAATGGCCGACCCGGAACCACCCGGAGGTGGCACGGCGGGAGCAACGGGGGGAGGCCCGGACCGCCGTACCAGTCCCAAGATGGGAATGCCGCTTACGTAAAGCAAGGGACCTATGGTGCCGCGGCGGGATCGTGTGACGAGCACGAAGAATTGGTGGCCCGCCGCGGCACACCGACAACGTTCCGGGATGCGATTTCGTCCCGAAGGCGGCGACCCAAAATCGATGTCCGCGGTGCTGGATCTCGGCATCGGTGGTGACCCCGCCGCGATTCGAACGCGGGACCTACAGATTAGGAATCTGGCGCTCTATCCTGCTGAGCTACGGGGCCACTGCCCGCTGATGTACCGGGCGGCGGTGCGACGGTCTAGCCTGTCCGCTCGTCAGTTGGTCTTTTCGGGCGCGGCGACGGGGAACGGCAAGGGCGCTACGGGCACGCCTTCGTCGACGAGCGCCTTGGCTTCGGTCAGGCTCGCCCGACCGTGAATGGGCCGTGTGTCTTCCTCGCCGGCGTGCATTGCCCGCGCGCGCGTCGCGAAGTCGGCGCCGACCCATTGCGATCCCTCGAGCGCCTTCGCCTGCCCTTCCGCGAGCCGGCGCAAGGCCTGTTTCACGGCTGCCGGCGACGGTTCGTCGCGGCGATTGCCCTTGCTGGGAATGCTCGGCGCCATCACCGCCTTGGCGATATCGCGATTGTCGCACAGCGGGCAGACGACCTGGCCCGCCGCGCGTTGGTCATCATAGGCGGCGCTCGATCCGAACCACGCCTCGAAGACGTGACCGACGCCGCAGCGCAGGTCGAAGACGATCACGTCCGCGCCACCGCAGGAATCTGCCGGCGATGCGCAAGCACGGGAATGCGGCCGCGCGCGTCGCTCACCCGCGCCGTGTCGATCTCGGCAAAGCCCAGTCCGCGCGCCTCGCCCATGTCGAGCAGCACGGTCCCCCAGGGATCGACGACGAGCGAATGACCGAAGGTGCTCCGTCCGTCCGCATGCCTTCCGCTCTGCGCCGCCGCCACGACGAAGCACCCCGTCTCGATCGCGCGGGCGCGGAGCAGGACGTGCCAATGCGCCGCACCGGTCGGCCTGGTGAATGCCGCCGGCACCGCCAGCACCTGCGCGCCCGCATCGGCCAAGGCGGTATACAAAGCGGGGAAGCGCAGATCGTAACAGATCGTCAGGCCGAGCGGGCCCACCGGCGAATCGCAGACGCTCGCCGTATCGCCCGCGGCATAAGCGGCGGATTCGCGCCAGCTCTCGCCGGTCGGCAGATCGACGTCGAAGAGGTGCAGCTTGTCGTAGCGCGCGCGGATACCGCCGGTCGCGTCGATCACGAAGCCACGGTTGGCGAGCCGCCCGTCGCCCCGACGCACCGCCAGCGAACCGAGATGGACCCAGATCCCCGCAGCCGCGGCGGCATCGCGCACGATTGCCAGCGTCGGATCATCCTCCTCCGCATGGAGCACCGCCTCCGCGCGTGCGCGATCGCGGTCGACCAGCCCCGACATCTCGGGCGTGAAGAGCATCGCAGCGCCGTTGGCTGCCGCCGCCGCGATGCCGTGCCGCAGGTCCGCGCCATTGACGGCGGGGTCGATCCCGCTCGTCATCTGCAGCAGCGCGATCCTCATGCGGCGAGCAGCGGGTCCAGGCCTCCGCGCGCGTCCAGGGCGGCAAGATCGTCCGACCCGCCGATGTGCCGGCCATCCACGAACACCTGCGGCACCGTGGTACGACCGCTTGCGCGCTGGATCATCTCCTGTCGCTGCGGCCCGCCCATCGTGATGTCGTATTCGATCGGCTCGACGCCCTTTTGCGCGAGCAGTCGCATCGCACGCGAGCAATAGGGGCAGAACGCCTTGGTGTAGATTTCGACCTTTGCCATGGATGAGGAAGTGTGATCTCCACCCCTGCTTGTCAATCGATCCCGAACGGCGCGTCGGCGGCGTCCCCCTTCCCGCCTTCCTCCCCGGCGATCACGCGCGCCCAGCACAGGATCGTTACCGATGCGGCGCCCGCGGCGAGCAGGCTGCGTGTGCAGGCCGCCGCCGTCGCGCCGCTGGTATAGACGTCGTCGACGAGGCCGATCGCCTTGCCCCGCACGCGCCCCGGATCGATCACCGCGAACGCACCGGCGACCGCGCGCTGCCGTGAGCTGCGACCGAGGCCGCGGAGGGCGACGGTGCCGCGGCGGCGCACCAGCACCAACGGGTCGTACGGCAAGGCCACACGCCGTCCCAATGCAGCCGCGATCAGTGCCGCCTGGTTGTAGCCGCGCGACCACAGCCGCCAGCGATGCAGCGGCACGGGGACGAGCAAGTCGAGATCCGGCGGCACTACTCGCACCATGCGATCCGCCATCGTCCGTGCAACGCCGATCCGCCCGCCGTATTTGAGCTTCAGCGCCAGCCGGCGCGCCATGGGCCCGTAGGCGACCGCGGCGCGCACCCCGGCATGACGGGGCGGATCGGCGACGCAGGTGGCGCAGCGTGCCTCCGCACCGCGATCATAATCGAAGGGCAGGTTGCATCCCGCGCACCACGGTGGCGCGAGCAGGTGCAGTCCGCTCCAGCAGGCGGCACAGAACAGATGGTCGACGGCGACCGGCACGCCGCAGCCCGGGCAGCGCGGCGGCAGCGCCAGCGCCGCGAGCGCCGCGCCGACCCGGCCGGCGCGTGCGACGGCCCATCCCGCAGCCCCCGTCATCCATCCCATGAGCGCTTGTCGCGCAGGCCCGCAGCAGGCACAAGCCGCCCGTGTCTCCCCGTCCCGATCCCGCCGACATCTTCGACCGCGCCGCCCGCCGGCGCCGTCGCGATCGCGCCGCCGCCGGCGATTATGCCGCGCACGCCTTCCTGCACGAGGCGATGATCGACGGCCTGCTCGAACGGCTCGACGCGGTGAAGCGGACGTTCGACGACGTGCTCGATCTCGGCACCGGCGACGGCGCTTTGGCGATACCCGGCGCGCGCGTGCTGCGCACCGATGCGGGCTTCCGCTTCGCGCACGCCGCCGGGGGCGTGCAGGCGGACGAGGACCGCCTGCCCTTCGCCGACGCGAGCTTCGACGCGGTGGTGTCGGCGGGCGTTCTCGACCAGGTCAACGACCTGCCCGGCGCGCTCGCGCTCGTGCGGCGTATCCTGCGCCCCGATGGCCTGTTCCTTGGTGCGTTCCTGGGCGGCGGCAGCCTGCCGGCGCTGCGGGCAGCGCTGCGCGTGGCCGAGGGCGACCGCCCCGCGGCGCGCCTCCACCCGCAGGTCGACGTACGATCGGCAGGCGACCTGCTGATGCGTGCGGGCTTCGCGCTGCCCGTCGCCGACGTCGAAACGCTGGACGTCCGCTATGCGAGCTTCGGCCGGCTGCTCGACGACCTGCGCGGCATGGCGGCGGCGAACATCCTCGCCGATCGGATCGCGATGTCGCGCGGCACGCTCGCCGCCGCCGCCGCCGCCTTCGCCGCCGCAGCCGGCCCGGATGGCCGGACGAGCGAGCGGTTCTCGATCGTCTTCGTCACCGGTTGGGCGCCGGATCCGTCGCAACCCGCCCCCGCCCGTCGCGGCAGCGCGAGCGCCTCGCTCGCCGCGGCGCTCAAGCCGCCGCGTTAGTGTGCGATCCAAAGCTGGTTAGGGCCGTGCCGACCGTTACAGCAGCATGCCGCCTTCGGCATCGCGTGCGAGGATGCGGCCCATCGCCTCGAACAAGGCGTCCATCGCCACCGGCTTGAACAGCACCTCGTCCGCGCCCGCCGCGAGGCACCGTTCGCGCAGGTCGAGCGCGGTGTCGGCGGTGATGACGATGATCGGCACCGACGCCTTCGCATCGCCGCGCGCGCGGATGTGCTGGATGGCGGTGATGCCGTCCATGCCGGGCATGCGCAGGTCGATCAGCAGCATGGCGAAATCCTGCGCGTCGATCGCCGCCAGGCCCGCCTCCGCGCTTTCCGCCTCTGTCATGCTGGCGCCGGCGACATCGAGCATGTCCCGCACGACGCGCCGATTCATCCGGTCGTCCTCGATGAACAGGACGTTCATCGCAGGGTCATCTCGTCGACGGCGTATTGGGGGCCACGCATGACAGTGCGTCTACGCTTCATGCCGCCCGGGATACAAGCGCTGCGTGTCCTTTGGGATACACGGATGCGACCAATGACGCTCCACTGACGGGTTTCATAACACATGTGATTATTTCGAGCGTTTTCAACCGCTCGATGAGCGCCTCACTGCCCGCGGGGCAGAGGATGACGATCGGCGCGGAGCCTGCCGCGGCAGCGAGCCGACGGACGGCGGCGAGCGCGTTCTCCTGCGGAAGCGCCGCCGCATCGACCAGCAGGCGCTCGACGCAACCGGTCTCGATCAGGGTTTCGGCCTCCGCGAGCGTTCCGCACATCAGCACGTCGCCGGCATGCGGCATCATCAGCGTCTTGAGCAGGTTGCGGGTGATCGGGTTGCGGTCGACGATCAGCAGCCGCGGCTTCGCCGCATCGACCGCCACCGCAGCGGCGGCAGGCGCCGGGACGAGCGGCAGATCGACGGTGAAGCGCGATCCCTCGCCGAGCCGGCTCGTCACGCACACGTCCCCGCCCATCGCGCGTGCCAGGTTACGGCAGATGGCAAGGCCCAGTCCCGTCCCGCCGAACTGCCGCGTCGTGCTGGTATCGGCCTGACGGAAGGATTCGAAGATTTCCTCGCATTTGGCGGGCGCGATGCCGACGCCCGTGTCGGCGATCACTATGTTGAAACGATCGCCGTCGGCGGCGACCGTCAGCATCACCTCGCCGCTCGCGGTGAACTTGAGCGCATTGGACATCAGGTTGAACACGATCTGGCGCAGGCGGGCGGCATCGCCGACGATCCAGCCCGGGCAGTGGTCGAGATCGCGCACGAAGCGCAGGCCCTTGGCCTGCGCCTGATCCTCCCACAGCCGCGTCGATTCCGACAGCATCGCGGCGAGATCGAACGGCGCCTCCTCGATCGTCAGATGGCCGGTCTCCATCTTGGCGACGTCGAGGATATCGTCGACCAGCGCGCGCATCGTCACGCCGGCGCTGTGCACCACGGTCAGGCGCTCGCGCGTCGCCGGTGCGATGTGCGCATCGGCCAGCATCACCTGCGTCATGCCGAGGATGCCGTTGAGCGGGGTGCGGATCTCGTGGCTGGTGGTCGCGAGGAATTCGGTCTTGGCGGCCAGCGCCTTGCCGAGCGCGGTGTTGGTGACCGCGAGATCGTCGTTGGCGGCACGCACCTCGTTGCGGCTGCGACGGATGGTGACGAGGCCGAAACCGAGCAGCGCGACGACGATCGCGGTCGCTGCCGCGGCACCGAGGAAGATATGGCGCTGCGTCCGCGTTCGCGCCTGTTCGAAGGCGACGCTCCGCCGCGCCTCGTCGCGCTGCAGGTTCGCGATCTTCAGTTCCTGGTTCGCGAAGTCGAAACGGGCCGCCATCAGTGCCGCGCCGGTCGATCGCGCGAGCGTGGTCGCTTCGTCGTCCAACCGCTTCAAGACGACCAGATGCTGCAAGGCGAGATCGTGCTCGCCGGTCGCGCTGTAGATCGTGTAGGCGGATCGGTGCGCCTCGCGGTCGATCAACGTCGACCGCGAGAAATCCTCGTCGGCAAAACGCTCACCGATCAGCCGCGACGCCGCTTTGAGATCGCCACGCTGATAGGCCGCCTGCGCTGCCAGTGCGATCAATAGCTGACGATATTCGCTGCCTTCGCCGCCGCTCGACAGGCGTAAACCCTCCCGGATCGCGCGTTCGGCACCGGGAACGTCGCGATCGAGCAAACGCGCTTCCGCGATATTGCCCAACACCAAGACTC
>JBKBTU010000015.1:0-2128 GCA_046290715.1 Sphingomonas sp.
GGGCGGCAGCTTGTATGACAAGTGCGGAAACTAGAGACTTTTCACCGTCTTGCCGTTGATCCGCACGCGATCGAGCTGCAGCGCGGTGATGCGCCGCACGATGCTCGGCTCGTGCACGCCATCGAACCGGCAATCGCGCAGCGTCAGTCGCCCGACCGGCGCCTGCGGCAGACCCTGGCAGTCGAGCACGCGCCCGGTCTTGGCGACGGTCAGGCGTTCGACGAGCACGTCGTCGAGCTCGGGAACGAAGCGGCCGTTCGCGCCCTCTTCGTAGTTGAAGTCGCAGGTCAGCGCCGCGCGACCGACCTGGCCGACGGTGATGTCGCGGGCGCGGACGTGCGCGATCCGGCCGCCGCGCACCGCATTGGTCTTGAAGCGCAGCGCGTACCAGAGGTCGGGGCTGCTCATCGTGCAATCCTCGGCGAAGACATGCTCGACGCCGCCCGACACCTCGCTGCCGATGACGACACCGCCATGGCCGGCTTTCATTTTACAGCCGCGAATCAGAATATTACGCGACGGGGTGGCGAGGCGGCGACCGTCGGCGTTCCGGCCGGATTTGATCGCAATGCAATCGTCGCCGGTGTCGAAGGTGCACCGCTCGATCACCATGCCGTCGACCGATTCGGGATCGCAGCCGTCGTTGTTCGGACCAAGCCCGGTCACCGTCACGTCGCGCATCGTAACGTCGCGCGACAGCACCGGATGCACGTTCCAGCAGGGCGAATCGCGCAGCGTGACGCCGTCGATCAGGACGTTGCGGCAGCGCTGGAATTGCAGGAGGTTGGGACGGATATGGTCGGCAGCGTCGAAGAGTCGCCGGGCGACCGGCACGCCGGCCTCCGCCATCGCGAACAGGCGGTTGCGCGCGGCGCGCTGGCTCGGCATCCCCTCGCGCCAGCCGTAGCGTGCGCCGCCGCTCCACGACCACCAGGCGGCGCCCTGGCCGTCGATCGTGCCGCGGCCGGTGACCGCGACGTCCTGCGCATCGCTGGCATAGATAAGCGGCGACAGGTTCATCAGCTCGACGCCCTCGAACCGGGTCGCGACGATCGGATAGTGCGCGGGATCGGTGCTGAACAGGATGGTCGCGTCCGCATCCAGATGCAGCTCGACCCGCGACACCAGCCGGATCGCGCCGGTCAGCCAGCGACCGGCCGGGACGTGGACACGGCCGCCGCCCGCTGCACCGCAGGCGGCGATGGCATCGGCAAAGGCCTGGGTGCACGATGCCGCGCCGCCGGGTGTCGCGCCGTAGCGACGGATATCGAACACGCGGGAGGGGAAGCGCGGCACGCGAACGCGCTCGGCGATCGCCCGCCCGCGTGCCCAGTCGTCATCCGCGCCTCGCGTGGGTGCGACACGGGCATAAGCGGCGGCGGCGAAAGCGGTGCCCGCGGCCAGCACGGCGCGTCGATCCAGCAGATACGTCATTCGCCATCCCGCTCCACAGCAACGCTCTTTTCCTAACGCGGCCGCCGTTGTACGACAAGCGAAGACCACCGGTGTCAGGGTGGATGAGAGGGAGAGGGCGATGCCGATCGCAAGACCGTTCGCGACAACCGCCGTAGGCTCGGCCATCGCCCTGGCGGCGGTTCCGGCCGCCGCACAGCTGATGGCGGTGACGCCGCCGCCCAGCACAGCGGCGGTCACCGACGTCGGCGATGCGCCGACGCGGCTGCCCCCCGCCTATCCGATGCCGTATCGCGAGCCGTCCGCCGCGGCGATCAAGGCGGTGATGGATCGCGTGCTCGGCTATATCGAGCGCGAGGCGCCGATCGGCATGGTCGACGGTCGCGGTCGCGCGGTCGCGACCGACCGGCTGACGACAGCCGACGGCTTCAGACCCGGCTTTCGCCTGACGAGCTACGAATGGGGCGTCACCTATGCCGGCGCGCTGCGCGCCGGGGAGGTGACGGGCGACGCGCGCTACACCCGCTATGCGGCGGACCGGGTCAATTTCGTCGCCGACGTCGCGGCGCGCTACCGCGCCACCAAGGCCGACGTGCATGCGACGCCGGTGCGCAACATGCTGGCGCCCGACCGGCTCGACGATTCGGGCGCGATGTCCGCGGCGCTCATCAAGGTGCAGCGCGCCGGCCTCGCCAACCGCAACGTCCGCCCGCAG
>JBKBTU010000015.1:2228-16751 GCA_046290715.1 Sphingomonas sp.
TCGACGTCTACCTCGACTGGATCGCCAACCGGCAGTTCCGGATGCCCGACGGCACGCTCGCGCGGCAGCGGCCGCTGCCGGTCACTTTATGGCTGGACGATCTCTACATGAGCGTGCCGGGCCTCGCGCAAATGGGCGCGCTGACCGGCGAGCGACGCTATTACGACGATGCCGTCCGCCAGATCCTGCAATTTTCGCAGCGCATGTTCGTCGCGGACAAGGGGCTCTACATGCACAGCTGGGTGGAGGGCATGGAGCCGCATCCGGCCTTCCACTGGGGCCGTGCCAACGGCTGGGCGGTGGTGGCGATGGTCGAGCTGCTCGACGTGCTGCCCGCCGACCATCCGGGACGCGCGGCGGTGCTGGCGCAGCTGAAGCGGCACGTCGCGGGGCTCGCCAAGGTGCAATCGGGGACCGGGCTGTGGCATCAGCTGCTCGACCGGCCGGACAGCTATCTCGAGACGTCGGCGAGCGCGATGTATGCCTATGCGATCGCGCGCGCGGTCAACCGCGGCTGGATCGATCGCCGCGCCTATGCCCCGGTCGCGCTGCTCGCCTGGCAGGGCGTGTCGACCAAGGTGTCGGCGGCGGGAGAGGTCGAGGACGTCTGCGTCGGTACCGGGGTCGGCTTCGATCCCGCCTTCTATTACTATCGTCCGCGCCATGTGCGCGCCGCGCATGGCTATGGCCCGGTGCTGCTCGCGGGGGCGGAGGTGACGGCGATGCTTCGCGACGGAGCGCCGATCGCCGCCGGCCACGGGCAGGGGGTCATCTTCCGCTAAGCGCGACCGCTCCGGTGAGGGTTGCGGGCGGTGGGGTGCCGAAGTGTCTCGTCGACGAGCATGGACGCGAGATCGCTGTACGGCCCGAGCCGCCGGCGTGGATCGTGTCGATTCCTCCCCCGCCGGGCAGGGCTATCGCATATGGGCTGTCGGATCCGCGGCGGCATTCTGCAATCCTCCGTCATGCCGGACTGGTTCCGGCATCCACGGTGCCGCACACGCGCCTGCTGCGGATTATGCGGCACGGTGGACCCCGGAACGAGTCCGGGGTGACGAAGAATGCAGCTGGCATGCCTTTCGCCCGAAGCCAGCAGCGGTCCAAGCCATATGCGATAGCCCTCCCCCGCCAGGGGGAGGTGGCAGGCGCAGCCTGACGGGGGAGGGCGATCCGGCAAAGCCGATCTTGCCCGTCGAACGTGCCTCAATCCCCGAAGACACCGCAAAATCTGAAGGCGGCGGACTAACATACGTGATGCCAAATCCTTGGAGCGCAAAGGATAATCGCAGCGCGTCCCACTAATTGGAACGTTGTACTATAAGTGCTTTACAGCGGCGCGAAGATGATTGATACCGGTGACATAACGAGAATGTTCGAGGGACGGGGAGGATGTCCGGGTCACTGAACCCGATGACTCCCCGTGGATAAAGGGGAGTGACGATGAACAAGCCGTTTGGTCGTACCGCGGCGTCCGCGCGCGGCGCCGTGTCTGGGCTGGCTCTGGCGATGGCGATCGCCGCCGCACCCGCCGCGGCGCAGGTCGCGCCCCAAGCCGCACAACAGACGCCGGCCACGCCGCCATCCGGTGCCGAGCCGGTGACGCCGCCCACCGATACGCCGACCGGCACGAACACGCCCGACCTCCCCGGCGAGGACCAGGACATCGTCGTCACGGGCTTCCGCGCCTCGCTCAACAGCGCGATCAACCTCAAGCGCAACGAAACCGCCGCGGTCGACAGCATCGTCGCGGAAGACATCGGCAAATTCCCCGATTCCAACCTCGCCGAATCGATGCAGCGTATTCCGGGCGTGGCGCTGTCGCGCGGTGACGGCGGCGAGGGCAAGAACATCTCGGTCCGCGGCCTCGGCGCCGCCTTCACCCGCGTCCGCATCAACGGCATGGAAGGCACGTCGCAGACCGGCGCCGCCGATATCTACGGCGCGGGCAATTCGGGCCGCAGCTTCGACTTCAACGCCTTTCCGACCGAGATCTTCTCCGCGCTGGCGGTGCGCAAGACGCCCTCGGCCGATGTCGAGGAGGGCTCGCTCGGCGCGACCGTCGACCTGAAGGCGCCGCATCCGCTCGACTTCAAGACCGACTTCGTCTTCACCGCCACCGGCCGCGGCATCTACAATCAGGTCAGCAAGACCGTCGATCCGCGCGCCTCGGTGCTGGTGTCGAAGCAGTTCGCCGACGGCAAATTCGGCGTGCTCGGCTCGTTCGCCTACGGCAAGCGCAACCTGCGCGAGGTCGGCTATTCCGCGGTCAACATCCTGCCCGCCTATATCGACGGCGGCTTCTGCTCGCCGGTCGGCTATGCGCCGCAGAATCCCGCGACCAACGCCGCGCGCGGCACCAACGCGGCGAATTGCAGCACCAACAATCCGCGGACCAGCACCGTCGCGGCGTACAACACGATCCAGAACCTGCGCGGCATCACCAACCAGCCGGGCGGCGGCGCCTTCCTGCCGCGCATCCCGCGCTACGTGAATTCCGAACAGGATGCGGAGCGGATGGGCGGCACGCTGACCCTGCAGTGGAAGCCGGACGAGAACACCGACATCTCGATCGACGGCCTCTATTCCCGCTTCGACGTCGAGCGGCGCGACAATTACATCGGCGCGATCTCCTTCGGCCGCACCGCCACCAACGGCGGCAAGCCGATGACGTCGGTGCGCGACATCCAGTTCGATTCGCTGGGGTCGCTGACCTACGGCGTGTTCGACGGCGTCGACATCCGGTCCGAAGGGCTGGTCGACCAGTTCATCTCGACCTTCAAACAGGCAAACCTCAACATCGAGCATCGCTTCTCCGACAAGCTGAAGCTGACCGCGCTCGCCGGCATCTCCAATTCGCGCTTCTACAGCCCGCTGCGGTTGCAGACGTTCATGGACATCATCGATGCCGACAATTTCTCGATCGACTTCCGCGATGGCGGCAACATCCCGAAGATCGGCTTCGGCACGGACATCGCCAATCCGGCGAACTTCAGCTACGCGCCCAGCCCGGACAACAATTTCACCGTGCTCGGCGGGTTCAGCACCGCAGGGCGTCCGCTGACGCAGAATACGCGCAACAAGACGTTCGAGGCGAACCTCGAATGGAACGTCACCGAGACCTTCGCCTTCAAGGCCGGCGGGCAGTTCCGCGAGAGCAACTTCCAGATCACCGGCAACAACCTGATCCCGAGCCAGGTCGCGGTCCGCGCGCTGCCCGTAGGCACGACGCTGGCCAGCATCACGCGCCAGATCACCGGTTTCGGCAATCTGCTCGGCGCGGGCGCACCCGCGGAGTTCTCCGCGATCGATCCGGCGAAGTGGCGTCAGGCATTCGGCTTCGACAGCTTCCAATATTGCGGCATCGAATGCGGCGCGGCGCGATCGGGGGTGCGCGAGCGGATCAAGAGCGGCTACCTGATGGCGACCTTCAATACCGAAGACCGCTTCCCGATCCCGATCCGCGGCGACGTCGGCGTCCGCTACGTCCACACCGACCAGGACTCGTTCGGCTACATCCCGGTCAGCGCACCCGCAGGCGCGCAATATCCGACGGTCGGCCGACGTGGCGACGTCAGCCGTTCGTACGAGGATTGGTTGCCCTCGCTCAACATCGTCGGCGAACTGACGCCCGACCTGTTGCTGCGCCTGTCGGCGGCGAGCGTGCTGTCGCGGCCCGAACTCGGCCTGCTCACGCCCACGTCCGGCGTCACCGTCGCGACGCGCACCGGCTCGGTCAACAACCCGTTCCTCGACCCGATCCGCGCCAACACATTCGATGCGGCGCTCGAATGGTATTTCTCGCCGGGCTCGCTGCTGTCGGTCGCCTATTTCCACAAGAACATCGGATCGTACATCCAGTCGATCTCGAGCCAGGTGCCGTACAGCTCGCTCGGCCTGCCCGACGCGCTGCTCGACGGCACGCCGTCGACGCCCGCGGACATCTTCACCGTCAACCGCTCGACCAACACGCCGGGCGGGCCGCTCGACGGCGTCGAGGTGAACGCGCAGGTGCAGTTGCGCTTCCTGCCCGGCTTCCTGCGCAATCTGGGCGTGCTCGGCAGCTACACCTACGTCAAATCGAAGATCAACTACATCCTCGCCAGCGCCAACGGCGTGCCGACGCAGACCACGACCGACGATCTGATCGACCTGTCGAAGAATGCGGCGAGCGGGACGCTCTATTACGAAGACAAGCGCTTCAGCATCCGCGGCACGGCGAGCTATCGCGACAAGTTCAACCGCGGCATCCCCTCGGGCGCCAACGACAGCGACGTGCGCGCCAATGCCTCGACGCTGTTCGTCGACGCCTCCGCCTCGTACAACCTGACGGACAATTTCAAGCTGATCCTGGAAGCGCAGAACCTGACCGACGAACGCAACACGCTGTTCATCGACAGCAAGCGTCAGGACACTTTGTTCGAAACGCGCCTCGGCCGGACCTTCACGGCGGGCGCCACGGTGAAATTCTAACCCGCGCCGTCCCCCTGCGCGCGTCCTCGGCGCCGGCACCCGATGCCGGCGCCGCTTTCTTGGGTCAGCGCGGCGGCGTGAAGTCCGGCGTCTGCGCCGTGACGTAGCGTTCCCACGTCTCGCGATCGTGAAAGTCGCGACTCTTGCTCCACGTCGCGCCCATATAATAGACCAGCGGCCGGCTGGGGGTGACGGTGACGAGCACGATGTAATTGTCCGCGTCCTCGACGACGTCGGCGATCTGCTTGGGATCGACCATCACCGCGACGCCCATCGCGCCCTTGTCGGGGTCGGTCGGCGTCCACAGGCTGAACCGGCCCCGCGCGCGATCGGCGGTGAAGGTGCCGAGCTGCGTCGTCGTCGGTTTCTTCTGGATGCCGATACCGACCACCAGCGGGCCGGGCGTGTCGGAGCGCAGGGTGGAGACCATGCGGGTGAAGTTGGTGCCGACCGGCAGCGTGAAACGCCGCGTCTCCCACACCTTGCGCACGACATCGACCGGCCAGGGCGCGTAATCGACCTCGAAATCGGCGGCGTCGGGGCCGTTCTTCAGGATGCGGTACTTGGCCCAGTTGCGCGATACCCAAAGCTTGTCCTGGTACCAGATGCCGAGGCCGCCGGCGCCGCGCGTGGTGCCGGCATTGTAGAAGTCGATGCCTTCGCCGTGGTAGTCGTGCTGCTTGCCCGTCTTGAGCTGGCGCTCCATGAACGGCCAGGGCACGTGCTTGCCCCAGGCGTCGATCGCGCTGCTCGACGGCGGCTCCTCGCGCTGGAGCGCGGGGCCGTAGATGCGGTGCGCGGTGCGATCGTTTTCCCAGAGGATATCGTCGAACCGATAGGGCGCGTAGGCGACGCTGGCGCGGGCGGCGCGCTGGTCGGGCGGTGGCGGGGTGAGCGGCAGCGTGATCCGGGGCATCGTCACGCCGTCCGGGCCGGCGGGCGGTGCGCCGGCCGGGGCGGTCGTTGCGGGATCGAAGGCGAGGTCGATCATCGCCTGCCGCTCGGCCATCGCCCGCTGCCAGCTCGCGAGCCGGACGGGATCGGTGGGGCGCTCGGAGAGGCCGATCGGCAGGCGCTGCTGGCCGGGCGGGTCGCGCTGCGGTTCGGCGACGGGAAGCGCCGTCGCCGGCCTGTCGAGCTCCATCACCTCGAGGCCTGCGAGCAGCAGCGCGCCGGTGCCGTAGAGCGCATGGTCGGCGGCGCTCGCCGGCACCGGTTGGTCGCCGACGCGCTGCGCAAAGCCGAGCAGGCCGTCGGGCTGGATTGCGGCGGCTAGGCCCGCCCAGGCGCGTCGCACCCGCGGCAGATAGATCGCGCGGTCGAGCAGCCCGTGGTTGATCCCCCACGCCATCGCGTAGGTGAAGAAGGCGGAGCCTGTCGTCTCCGGCCCCGGCGGATCCTGCGGATCGAGCAGGCTCGCGGTCCACAGTCCGTCTTCGGCGCGTTGCAGCGGCGCCAGTGCCGCCATCATCGCGGTATAGGTGTCGAGGTAGCGTTGCCGGCTGGGGAACTTGGCGGGCATCGTGTCGAGCACACGCGCGAGGCCGGCGACCACCCAGCCGTTGCCCCGCGCCCAGAACACCGGCTTGCCGCCGCGCGTCGTGCGGCCGATGAAGCGCTCGTCGCGGTAATAGAGGTGGTGCTCCTTCGACCACAGCCGGTCGTAGGTCCGCCACCAGCCGGCATCCATCGCGGTCAGATAGCTGTGATCGTGCAACTGCGCCGCGGCGCGGGCGAACACCGGCGGCGCCATGAACATCGCGTCGGCCCACCACCAGACGAGCTGCTTGGGGGCGGGTTCGAGCCCGAGATACTGGCCGGTATAGTCGAGCCGCGCGCGCAGCGGCGCGATCTCTCCCGCCTCGCCCGATCGGGCGTAGAGTTCCTGATAGACCTCGCCGATCGCCAGATTGTCGGCGTCCAGCATGTTGCGTGGCGACCAGCCGCCGAGCAGGCCGAAATTGTAATGTTCGGCGACGTCGCGCAGATAGCGACGGCCGCCGCTCGCGTCCGACACACGCGTCAACCGGCCGAGCCCGATCAGGAAGGCGGCCGAGATCCAGTTGGGCGTCACCTGGCGGTTGGCGGTCGGCAGGTCGAGTCCCTCCGCCTTCAGCGCAGCGATCTGCGCGGCGGCGGTACGGTCGAGCAGCGCCAGCACCTGCGCGCGGGCGGCCGGATCGACCGCGCCCGGCCGAGGCGGGGCAGGGGCCTGGGCGGCGGCAGGACCCGCGATCGCGCTCGATGCGAGCAGCAGGATGATCGCGCTTGTCAGGCCGGTGCGGGTTGCGGGCATGCGGTCGTCCCTCCTCGTCCCGGCGTCAGCTGTGTGCCGGTGCTTTGGCGCAACCATATGGAAGCGCTTGGGGCGCTGCAATCCAACTTGTCATATCAGTTTGTTGCCAAGCCTCGACGTGGACGGCTGTAGAAGGGGGTGGTATCGCTGCGCAGTTATACGACGAGAGCGGAGCGATGCAGTGCCAGCGGACGAATCATCGCTAGCCGACCAGCTGTTCAACAAATTGCTCGACCGCATCCAGTCGGGCGCGATGCCGCCCAATTCGCGCTTCCCGACGCAGAAGGAGATCGCGGCCGACGAACAGGTCAGCCGTACCGTGGTCCGCGAGGCGGTGGCACGGCTGGCGGCGCGCGGCCTGACGCGGTCCCGGCAGGGCCTGGGCGTGTTCGTGTCGACCAACGCCGCCTATCGCGCGTTCCAGATCATGCCGGACGAGCTGACCGAGCTGGCCGAGGTGATCAAGCTGCTCGAGATGCGCCTCGCGATCGAGGCGGAGATGGCCTCCTATGCCGCGGCGCGGCGCACGACGTCGGACATCGGCGCGCTGATGGCGGCGCTCCAGCGGATGGAGGCGCATCACGACGACATCGAGGCGGCCGCGGCGGCGGACCGCGACTTCCATGCCGCGATCGCGCGTGCGACGCAGAACGACTATTACGTCCGCCTGATCGAGTTCATCGGCATGCGGCTGGTGCCGGCGCGCGACCTGTACCTGCGCGATCAGCCGCAACAGGCGCATGCGGACTATGCGGCGCTGGTCCGCGGCGAGCACGAGGCGATCCTGGACGCGATCATCCGCATGGACTCGCCGTCGGCGCGCGAGGCGGCGCGGCGCCACATGCAGGAGAGCCTGACTCGCCATTCGCGGCTGAGCACCGCCTATGCGCTGCGCCGGGCGGAGAGCGCCGTCGACGCGTGAAGGGAGCGCACCGGGCCACAGGGACGGGACGGTGCGATAGCGTGACCGCGACGGTATCGGCGGCGCGTATCCATGCCGATCGATCGCCTGGGAATCCGAAGCGGCGAGCGATCACCGCGCGCGCCTGGAACACGGCCCCTCCGGCTGAGCGAAGGGGCCGCCTCGACGTCACGCCGTCGCACCGCCGTCGATGTTGAGCGTCGTGCCGGTGATGTAGCTCGCATCCGGCCCGGCGAGGAACGAGACCGCGCCCGCGATCTCATCGACCTTGCCGTAGCGGCCGAGGGGGATGGCTTGCAGCACCTGGCCGGCGAACTCGCTGTCGGCGGGGTTCATATCGGTGTCGATCGGCCCCGGTTGCACCGTGTTGACCAGGATGTTGCGCGGGGCGAGATCCTTCGCCCAGCCGCGCGCCAATGCTGCCACCGCAGCCTTGGTCGCACTGTAGATGGTGGTCGCGGGGAAGGCCATTTCGCCCGAGATGCTGCCGATCAGGATGATCCGTCCGCCGTCGCGCAGATGCGGCAGCGCCGCGCGCGTGCCGACGTGCAGGCCCTTCACGTTGACGCCGAACTGCCGCTCGTAGGTCTCGTCGGTATCCTCGGCGAGGGTCGAGAATTCGGCGACGCCGGCATTGTGAACCAGGATATCGATCCCGTTCAGGGCAGCGGCGGCCTGTTCGACGCCGGCGCGCTGCGACGCCGGATCGGCGGCATCGGCCTGGAAGGCGAAGGCGGTGCCGCCCGCGCTTTCGATCGCGGCCACGGTGGCGTCGGCCGCCGCCGTGTTGCCCGCATAGGTGATCGCCACCGTCGCGCCATCGGCGGCGAGACGCTTGGCGATCGCCGACCCGATGCCGCGCGATCCGCCGGTGACGAGCGCTGTCTTGCCTGCAAGTGACATGTGCATTCTCCAAAATTCCGCCCGCGATCACGGCGTCGTGCGCTGTCGGCAGGCTGGAAGATGGGATGACGCTTCAATAGTTCAACAATGCCGAACTATTAAATTCGTCGAGGCGTCTTATATCGATCTCATGCCCCGCTTCACCCATCCCAGGCTGGAGGACGTTCCGCTCGATCTGGCGCTGCATGCGCTCGCCGATCCCAATCGGCTTGGCATGGTGGCGCGGCTCGCGGCGACCGAGCGGCTGAGCTGCACCGACGCCGCGCCATGCGAATCCATTCCCAAGAGCACGCTGTCCAATCACTTGAAGCTGCTGCGTGCGGCGGGGCTGATCGAGACGACGCAGTCCGGGCGTGAGATGATCAACACGTTGCGGCGCGCAGAATTCGACCGGCGCTTTCCCGGTCTGCTCGACGCGGTCCTCGCCAATCGGCAGGCTTGAACCGGGCACGTGTCGCCGACGCCCGCGGTCAGGCCGTCGCGCTCTGCTCGAGCGGTTTGCCGAGCGGCTCGGCCGGTAGAGGGCGGCTGATGGGATAGCTTTGCGCCATGTCGCACCCCGCCCCGCGCAGGAAGGCGAGACACGCCTCCTCTATGCGTCGGCGGCGACCCGGAGCGCGAGGTCGTGCGCGAAGGCGACGGTGGAGCGCACCATCAACGCGTCGGGCCGGTTGAGATGGCGTCCCGGACGAAGCTGCGGCCGATCTCGCAGACGCCCTTCGACGAGCAAGGCACCGCCAGCGAGCAGATCGAGGTGCATGACCAGCCCGAGCTGGCGATGCTATGCCGCGGATCAGCGAGTATCCGACCGGCAGGATCGGTGTGGCGACGCAGCTGTCCGCCGACCCGCCGCCCGTATCCGAGGCGCCGGGTCGGTGCGGTCAGAAAGCGGGACCCCGGAGCAGGTCCGGGGTGACGGTCGAAAGCCCGGACCGCAGAATGTCGACCGGTCTGAAGTCCGAGCCTGCCGCGGCGGGGTACTGCCGCGGATCGGCAGCCAGCCGCGTCTGCGCCTGCCGTCGTTGCGCGGCGGCGAGCGCGGCATTCAGCGCGCCGGCGAGCAGCAATACCGCATCGCCACGCACCATCGTCACGTGATCGCCGGGGATCTTGACGACCGTCAGCCTGCCGTCGACGACCGCGCCCCAGCCGGCATCGCCGACGCTGTCGATCGGGCGAAGCAAGAGCACGTCGCACGAGAGCCGGCCGGCACTCCAGGTCCGCGTCGCCATCTCGACACGCTGGCTGAAGCTCGGCGCCTCGTCACCGGGCACCGGTGGCCGGAGCAGCCGTCCCAGACGGTCGCGCCATGCGCGCGACGACTGCCGTTGGGGGCGCTCGGCATCGAGCAGCACCAGGAGGGCGACCTCATGCCCCTCCGCCCTCAGCTGGCGCGCGAGTTCGTAGGCGACGATGCCCCAGCGGCACCAACCGCCGAGATAATAGGGGCCGACGGGCTGTTCGGCGAACAGGCGCCGCTTCAGCCGGTCGGCGACCGCGGCGATCGACAGTGCGCCCTGACCCAGTGCCTGTTCGTCATGCTCGTCGAGGTTGAGCGCGAAGGCGGGCTGGTCGGCGGAGAGGCCGCGCGCCATCGTCCGCATCAGCGGGCCGGCATCGGCCCAGAAGAGGGGCGGCCGGTTGCCCCCTGCGTTGAGCAGCATCGCGGACGGCTCCGCCTGGCGATCGCCGGCGGCGATCCGGGCCGCCATTCGGGCGAGCGTCGAATGCCGCATCAGTTCGATGAGCGCGAGGCGGACGCCGAACGTCGCCTCGATCCGTCGCGCGAGGCGCACGGTCATCAGCGAATAGCCGCCGAGATCGAAGAAATCGTCGTCCGGGGCGATCGTGTCGAGATGGAGCAGATCGGCCCAGATCGCCGAGAGGCGTCGATCGATCCCATCGCCGAGCGCCGCCATGGACGGCGCTGCGGGCGCGAACGGGTCGGGCAGCGCGGCACGATCGACCTTGCCATTCGGGGTGAGCGGCATCGCGGCGACCGTGACGATCCGGTCTGGGATCATATAGGGCGCGAGCCGGGTCGCGAGGAATGCTTTCACCTCGCGAACGGGGAGCGCCGCCGCACGCGGCACGACATAACCGACCAGCACGGCGTCGCCGGTGGGGTCGTGCCAGAGCCGGACCGCGCTCCAGGCGATGTCGGGATGGAGTGCCAGCGCGGCCTCGACGTCGCCGAGCTCGATGCGAAAGCCGCGGACCTTGACCTGGTCGTCGAGCCGGCCGAGGCAGAAGAGCGCGCCCGTGTCGTCGATCCGGCCGAGGTCGCCCGTCCGGTAGATCCGTGTGCCGTCCGCGCGATGCACGAAGCGCTCGGCGGTGAGATCGGGGCGGTTGCGGTATCCGCGTGCGAGACCGGGGCCGCCGATCACGATCTCCCCGACGATGCCGGGACCGACCGGATCGAGCGCGCCGTCGGCTATCTCCACCGCGGTCCCGGTGAGCGGGCGGCCGATCGGGACCGCATCCGCGCCGGGTTCGACCTGGCTGGTGGTGCACCACACGGTCGCCTCCGTCGGTCCGTAGATGTTCCAGAGTTCGGCGCAGCGGGGCAGCAACCGGTCGGCGAGCGCCCGCGTCAGCGCCTCGCCGCCGGCGAGGATGCGCAGGCCGGCGAGGCCGTTCCAGCCATGTTCCAGCAGTCCGCGCCATGCCGATGGCGTCGCCTGCATGACGTCCGGTCGATACGTCTCGATCGCGGCGGCGAGGCGCGAGGGATCGGCGGCTTCCTCCATGTCGATCAGCGCCAGCGACCCGCCGGTGAAGAAGGGCAGGAACATGTCCGGCACCGATACGTCGAAGGTCAGCCGCGTGATCGCGAGCAGCCGCTCGCCCGCCGCGAAGCCCGGTCGGATCCCCATCGTCGCGAGCAGCGCGACGAGCGCGCCGTGCTGGATTTCCACACCCTTGGGTCGCCCCGTCGAACCCGACGTGAAGATGACATAGGCCAAGTCATCCGGGCGCACGGCCGGTGTCGCGACGGGGCAGGCGACCCCGGAATCGTCCTCTGCGACGATGATCGGCGTGCCTGAGGACGCGAAGATCGCTGCATGGCACCGGCTCGCGACGATCGCCATGGGTTGGGCGTCCTCGAGGATCTGCGTCAGGCGGCTCGGCGGGGTCGCCGGATCGATCGGCAGATAGGCGGCCCCGACCTTCAGGATAGCGAGCAGCCACGCCGGCAGGTCGACGTCGCGGACGAGGCAGACGCCGACCAGTCGCTCGCCGTCGGAGGGCAGCGCCTGCGCGAGCCGGGCCGCCAGCGCATCGACGCGGCGGGCGAGATCGGCGTAGCTCAGCCGCCGGCCGTGCGCCTCGACCGCCGGCGCATCGGGCGCGCGACGGACGTGATGATCGAACATGTCGGGGAGGGATTGCCAGCGGGGAGGGGCGGCCTCAGCCAGAGTCACATCGTGCTGCATATGCCGTCCCCATCCTTTCCGATCGTTGTCGGGCCGCTCGGCACGCGGACGCGTGCTCGCCATCGTGATCGGGCGTTCGGGGCCGCCGCGATATGTCGAATGATGCACGGTGGATGGGAGCGGGTGGCTATGCCCGCATGCATGGCGACGGCTTTTCTCTCCGACGGCCCGGCGCAGGCGCGTCGTCCGCGCGTGTTCCTCAACGGCAAGTTCTATGCGGGCGGAACTAACGGCGTGCATCGCGTCGCCGACCGGCTGCTGCGCGAACTCGATGCGCAGGCGGTCGCGGGCGGGGTGCCGGCGGGCTGGGACATGCGGTTGCTGCTGCCCAGGGGCGACACCTGGGCGCCGCACTTCGCGGCGATCGTGCCCGTGCCGCAGCCGCGCGGCCATACCCAGATGTGGGAACAGGCGATCCTGCCCTTCGCGGCGCGTGGCGGCATGCTGGTCAACTTCGCGAACCTCGCGCCCGGCCTGCACCGCAGCCAGGTGACGATGGTGCACGATGCGCAATTCATGCTGTCGCCGGAAAGCTACGTGCCGAAGCTGCGCTGGGGCTATCGCCTGCTGGTGCCGCGCGGTGCGCGATCCAGCCGGGTCGTCCTCACCGTGTCCGATTACGCCCGCGACAGTCTCGCGACCTTCAGGATCGCGCCGTCCGTGCGGACGCAGGTGGTGCACAACGGCGCCGACCATATCCTCGAACGCGAGGCCGATCCGGCGGTGCTCGCGGCCCACGGGCTGCGGCGGGGCGGTTATGCGCTGCTGTTCGGCTCCGCCTCGCGGTACAAGAACGTGGCGGTCGCCTTTGCGGCCTTTGCTGACGGCGCGCTCGGCGAGATGCCGCTGGTGGTGATCGGCCCATCGCGCACGACGCTCGAAGCCGCCGGGCTGCGCCCTCCGGCGCGAACGGTCTTCGTCGGCGGCGTGGACGATGCGGCCTTGCGCGCGCTGTACGAAGGCGCGCATTGCCTGCTCTATCCGTCGCGGACCGAGGGGTTCGGGCTGCCTCCGGTCGAGGCGATGCTGTGCGGCTGTCCGGTCGTGGCGGCGCCCGCGGGCGCGATCCCGGAGGTGTGCCGCGACGCGGTGCTCTATGCCGGCCTCGATGCGGTCGGCGACTGGGTGCAGGGCGTCCGCGCGCTGGGCGAGCCTGCCTTGCGCACCGAGAAGATCGCGGCGGGGCGGGCACGGGCGGCAGGATTCACGTGGGCAGCGGCGGGAGCGCGGCTGACGGCGATATTGGACGGGCTGCTGCCTCGCTCGGGCAGCGAACCTGCCGCCTGAGGTCGAGGCCGAAATGGCTCGCGGCGAGCTGCATGATCCGGGCGGCATGCCGTTCCGGCGAGAGGAAGGCGCGCAGCGCCTCGCGCCGCTGCGTCGGTGCGTCGGGAGCCGCCAGCATCTGCGCGAGCTGCATCGGCAGCGCGTCCGGTCGTCCCGGGTCGAACACCTGTCCGCCGCCGAAGCGGCGCACCAGTTCCGCCGCGCCGGCTCGCGCCGACACCAGCACCGGCACGCCCGCCGCCATCGCCTCGGGCACGATCAAACCCCAGGTCTCGTTCCATAGCGACGGCAGGACGACGATGCGGCACGATCGCATGGCGGCGGCGACCTCCGCGCGCGGTTGCCACGTGCGGTGGGTCACGCCGGGCGTCGCCGCGACCAGCGGCGCGAGCGATCCCTGCCCGACGAACAACCCGGTGACGCCCGCCCCGCCGATCGCCGCGGCGAGCATCGCGACGCCCTTGTCGCGCTCCAGCCGCCCGAAATAGCCGACGTCGTAGATCGGCGTGGCGGGCGGTGAAGGCGGGGCGGGAAGCGGCAGTGGATTGTAGAGGACGGCATGGCGCTGGCCGGGCAGCAGCGGCTTGGCGGTACGCTGCGCATGCTCGGAGAGGTGGAGGAACAATCGCCGGGCGGGTTCGCCCCCGCTCGTCGCCATCCGCACCGCCTGCCGGGCGACGCGCCCGCCCTTGTGCACGCGGCCGCCCCGGTCGCAATCGGCGGCGAGGCAACGCATGCCCATCGGCTGCCGGTCGCAAGGACGGTCCTGGCGAAAGTCGTAATAGCCGCCGTTCGGGCACGCCCAGAAATAGTCGTGCATGTAGATCATCGTCGGGAATCGGCTGGCGATCCCGAGCGCCGCCGGCGACAGATAGCGCGTCCATTGGTGGACGACGACCAACGTCGTGTCGGGGTCGGCATCGGCGAGCGCGCGCGCGAGCGCGCGGCGCGCCGCCGGATTGTAGATCGCGCGGAGCATGCCGGCGGCTCCGGCCTCGCGCAGGTCGCCGCCACCGAGGTGCGTGACACCCGGTGGGGCAGCGCCGTCCTCGCCCCCGAACCCGGCGATCGCGCGCACGTCGGCACCGGCGGCCCTGAGCGCGCGAAAGCTGTCGAGCGCGGCATGACCGGCGCCGCCGCTGCCCGGTCCCTCGCCGCCGATATAGTCGGACAGCAGGACGATGCGTCCACTACGCATGGACAGC
>JBKBTU010000015.1:17310-21819 GCA_046290715.1 Sphingomonas sp.
CGCGCGGGCCGGGTGCTGTGCAGGTCGGCGATGCCGTTCAGCACCAGCGTCAGCCGCTCGGGCGGGATGCCGATGCGCAGGCCTTCGCGCCGTTCGTGGTCGGAGATCACGACGATCCGGTCCGCCGCCGGCGCAAGATCGCGCTCGATCCGCTCGACGAGGTGTCGCTTCGGCGCCGACGACCGGCGGTCGAATGCCCAGCCGTGCGGGCAATAGACGATGCGGAACGGCGGCCGCCGCCACCAACCGTAGCTGAGGCGCAGGACGCCGCCGGCGACGCTGGAATGGGCATGAACGATCGTCGGGGCGAATTCCGTGATCGCCTGTCGGATCGCGCGGGCGAGCGACAGGACGCCGCCCAGCGAGCGCGCCCGCCGCCGCCAGGTGACGAGCAGGCGGCGATCGACGCCGCTGAGGTGCGCGGCATGCTGCGCCGGCACCAGCGCGCGCACCCGGTCGCGGCCGTAGCGGCGCGCCTGGTCGGCGAGGATCTCCGTCAGATAGGTGCCGACGCCGCCCTGCGCGGATTCGGCGATGTGCAGGATCTTCATCTTCGCACCCCGAAAACCCGTGATGGCCATCGGCGTATCGGCGGGGGCGCGGGGCAACTGCATCATTTGACGTGAAAGTCCGGCGGCGTGCGTGGTCGGATGCGGCATGGCCGAACGAGACACGGGGGACGCGATGGCGGCGACGGCGCGTCCCGTGGGCGCGGTGCCGCCGTCCGCGTCCACGACCTTGTGGACGGTGCAGGTGATGCGCGGCATCGCCGCCCTGCTCGTCGTCGTCGGTCACAGCCAGAGCGCGGCGGGCGGCATCAAAGCCGCGGCGGCCGGCGCCTTTACCCGTTCGACGCTGCTGCCATGGGGCGCCGGCGTCGACCTGTTCTTCGTCATCTCGGGTTTCATCATCGTCCACGCGTCCGCGCGGCTGTTCGGCCGGCCGGGCGCGCGTACCGAATTCTTGCGGCGGCGGCTCATCCGCATCGTGCCGCTCTACTGGCTGGTGACGACGCTGTTCCTCGCGCTGCTCGCCGCCGCTTCGCTGAAGGGCGGCGACCGCTTCCCGACGCTGCCCGCGATCCTCGCCTCCTACGCCTTCCTGCCGGCGGACACCTATGGCGACGGCCGGCTGTTTCCCGTGTTCGATCTCGGCTGGACGCTGAACTACGAAATGGCGTTCTATGCGCTGCTCGCGCTCGTCGTACCGCTGCCGCGACGGCGGGCGCTGGCGGCCGCGGGCCTGCTGCTGGCCCTGGCGGTGGCGATCGGTGCGCTCGTCACCGGTCCGCCCGCGCTATGGTTCTGGACGCGTCCGATCGTCGTCGATTTCGGCCTGGGCGTCCTAATCGGCGCGCTCGTCGCCCGCGGCGCGGCGCTGCCGCCGGCGATCCGCATCGCACTCGCGGTCGCCGGGCTGGCGGCGCTGGTCGCGGATCCGGGCCATGTCTTCGATGGCGCCGCGGGCCTCACCGTCGCCAACGATTGGCCGCGCGTGCTCGCCGCCGGATTGCCCTTCGCCGCGGTGCTGGCGGCGGCAGTGCTGGGTCCCGAGCCGGCGATGCGGCGCGGCGCGCGGCCGTTCGCGCGGATCGGCGATGCGTCCTATTCCCTCTACCTCGTCCACCCCGTCGCGCTGATCCTCGTCGAGAAGGCGGCGCAGAAGCTGCCCGCGGTGCGCGGCGCCCCCGGTGGGCTGCTCGCCGGCGCGATGATCGTCGCGGCGCTCGTCATCGCGCTCGCGGTGCATCGGTGGATCGAACGGCCGATGACGACCGCACTCGCCCGGCGCCTCGAACCGCGCCGTCCCACCCCGCCGCCGGCGATGGCGGCCTCTCTTGGAGACTGAACCATGCCCGGCACCCGTCCCAACCTGCGTCACCGTCTTCGCCGTCTGACCGGCCGCGCCGATGCCTTCACCGCGGAGCCCGGCCTCGAGGCGATCTACCGCGATCTGTTCCGCCGCGAGCTGACGCTGCTGGGCGAGGAGGACCGCTTCTTTCCGACCGGGGGCGCGGCCAACTACAGCCTGCTCTACCTCATCCTGCGCATCGGCATCGAATTCCGTCCTGCGTCCGTACTCGACATCGGCGCCGGGCAGAGCACCCTGCTCTGGGCGATGCTGCGGCGGCGCGGGCTGGTCGGCGACGTGCTGACGCTGGAGAACGACGCCGAATGGGGCGCGCGCATCGCCGCGCAGGTGACGCATGAGGTGTTGGTGACGCCGCTGCGCGCGCAGACGGTCGGCCGGCATCGGACGATGACCTACGACTGGGATGCCGCGCGCGCGGGGCGCAGCTTCGACGTCATGGTGTGCGACGGCCCGCGCGGTACGCCGCAGCATTCGCGCTGCGGCATCCTGTCGATGCTGGACGGGCTCCCCGCCGACTTCGCGCTCGTCGTCGACGATGCCGAGCGCGACGGCGAGCAGGATACGATCGCCGCGATCCATGCAGGCTTGCAGGCGGGCGGCATCGACTATGCGGTCGGCGTGGTGCGCGCCGCCAAGACGCAGGCGGTGTTCGCCGGCGGCCGCTTCCTGCCCGCTACCTTCCTGTGACCGCCGCCTCGGGCGGGGCGCCGCGCGCGAGCAGCACCGCCAGCGTCCGCCGGACGTGGAGGTGGAACGCCGCATAGCAGGCGAGCACGCTTGCGGCGTAGAGGGCGGCGGCGCCGATCCAGGCGACCCAGCTGGCCGGCCGGGTGCCGATCGTCGCCGCCACGCTGCCGATCCCGACGCCGCTCGCGAGCAGGGCAGGGCCCAGCGCCGCGGCGAGCCGGCGCGGAGACAGGCCGGTGAGCTGCACGATCGTCGCCAGATAGCCGAGGCTGAGCAGCGCGACCGCCGCGGTATAGGCATGGACCAGCGTCATCAGCCCGTGCGGCAGCGCCAGCACGAAGGTCGCGACCAGCACCAGCGCGTTGATCAGGCTGAGCGCGAATTGCGCGCGGGCGCGACCTGCGACCATCAGCAGCGCGCCGTTGTACGACGCGATCGCCTGCAACGCGCCCGCGGGCGCCAGCCAGGCGACGATCGCCGGCACCATCGCCCAATGCCCGGACAGGAGGCTGCGCACGGGAAAGGCGAGGCCGAAGGTCAGGAAAAGCATGGTCGGCGTCACGACGAGCGCGGTGGCCGACAGCACGCTTTCCACCGTTGCGCGGGCGCGGGGACCGTGCGGGTCCTGGCCCCGCAGCGTCGACAGGAGAATACCGCTCGTCGGCCAGGTGATCGCCATCAGCGGTGCGAGCATGAATTGGTAGGCGAGGCCGTAGACGCCGACGGCGGCAGACCCGAGCCACGCGCCGATCAGCAGATTGTCGCTGTTGCGGGCCAGGAAGTTGAGCAGGTTGTTGGCGAGCACCCAGCCGCCGAAGGACAGCAGCGGCCCCAGCTGCGCAAAGCGGCGGTTGGGACGCAGCGTGGTGCGGGTCGCCCACCAGAAGGCGACGAACCGCATCGCCTGGACCAGCAGATTGTAGAGCACCAGCGACCAGACGCCCGCGCCATGCCAGGCGGCGACGAGCGCGAGCGCTGCGGCAAGCGCGATGGCCGCCGCCTCGACCTGCGCGATCCGGGCATAGCGCAGGTCGCGTTCGAGCAGAGCGCGCGGCGTCGCGGCGGCGATCGACAGGACGACGACGCCGGCCATCGCCGCCATCACCGGCGCCAGCCCGGCCATGCCGATCGCCCGCTCGATCGGCCAGGCGGCGGCGACCAGCAGCGCGGCGGCGGCGATGCCGCCGGTCAGCATCGCGCCCATCGCCGCCCCCGCCTCGTCGCGCGACAGCGTCGGCGCCCGCGTGATCGCACTCGTCATGCCGAGGTCGGTGAGCATCGCGACGAGAACCAGGAAGGGCGTGGTGAAGACGATCAGCCCATAGTCGCCGGGCAGCACGAACGCCGCGATCGCGATGTTCATCCCGAACTGGACCGCGTTGCGGTAGAGGCTGAGCCCCGACATCGACAGCATGTTCTTGCCAAGCACAGGCGCACTCCTGGTGCTGAGTATCCACTTGAAGACGCGCGAAAGAGCGCGTCTCCGGGGCGGTGTCGGCCCGCTCCCCCACTCTCTCGCCTGACCATGGCGGGGATCGGCGGCGTGCCTCATTTGACGCATCGGGCGGCAGGGCGCGCCGCTACCCCGATGGCATGACGAGCGCATGCACCCATGGCGGCGGCATCGGTGCGGGAGGCGAGGCTGCCCCCCGCCGCCCGCTGCCGATCGGCGGCATCGTCGCGCTCGCCGCCGCGCTGGCGTTGAACTGGTCGCTGGCGGCGGCGCTGCCCGACCCGCTCTTCTCGATCACGTCGCTGGCGCTGTTCGGGGGGCTGCTGCTGCTCGTCGGTCGGATCAGCGCATCGGGCCTCATCCTGCTGCTGCCGCTGGTCATCACGCGGGCGGCGACGCTTCTGTCGCTGATGGTGATCGAGGCGGGCGCCTACATGCCGGAGGTCAACCGCCTCGGCGCGCCCGGCGACGCCAGCGCGTCGTTCGTCGCCTTCACC
>JBKBTU010000160.1:0-6349 GCA_046290715.1 Sphingomonas sp.
CTGTTCACCAGCTCCGGCTCGTCGGTCAGCGCGGTGTTGCCCTCGAGCACGTTGCCCGACACCGGCGCATAGACATCGGACGCGGCCTTGACCGATTCGACCACTGCCGCCTCGTCGCCCTTGGCCAGCTGCTTGCCGTCTTCCGGCACGTCGACGAACACGATGTCGCCGAGCTGGCCCTGTGCGTAATCGGAGATGCCGACGGTGCCGATGTCGCCATCGACGTCGACCCATTCGTGATCCTCGGTGAAGTAACGGCTCATCTCACTTGCCTCCTGCACGGACGTAGCGGTGGGGAACGAAGGGCATCGGCACGACCGTTGCCTCGTGGATCTTGCCGCGCTGGACGAGGCGCAGCGGCGTACCCTCGGCGGCCAGATCGGCGGGAACATAGGCCATCGCGATCGGCGCGCCGACGCTGGGGGCGAAGCCGCCGCTGGTGACGCGGCCGATCACCGCGCCGTCGGCATCGACCACGCTCGCGCCCTCGCGAACAGGCTGGCGTCCCGCGACCGACAGGCCGACGCGCTTCACCGCGGCGCCGCCCGCGCGCTCGGCGAGGATGCGGGTCGCGCCGGCGAAGTCGCCCGCCTCGCGCCGCCGCTTCGACAGCGCGAAGCCGAGGTCGGCCATCACCGGTGTCGTCTCGGGATCGAGGTCGTGGCCATACAGCGGCAGCCCCGCCTCGAGCCGCAGCGAATCGCGTGCGCCGAGCCCGATCGGCTTCACCTCGGGCTGTTCGCACAGCGCATCGGCGAAGGCCGCGGCGGCCTCCGCAGGGATCGAGATCTCGACGCCGTCCTCACCCGTATAGCCGGACCGGCTGATCCACAGCGCATGGCCTTCCCAGTCGAACGCGCCGGCGGTCATGAACACCAGCTGGTCGACACCCGGCACCAGCCGCGCGACCGCGGCGACGGCCTTGGGGCCCTGCACCGCGAGCAGCGCCTGGTCCTCCATCAAATTCATCGTGATGGCGTCGGGCAGCACGTCGAGCAGATAGGCGAGGTCGTCGTATTTGGTCGCACCGTTGACGACGACATAATGGCTCGCCTCGCCGAACGGATGCGCGCCTTCCGCCGGCAGCGTCGTCACCATCAGGTCGTCGAGAATGCCGCCCTCGTCGTTGAGCAGCAGCGAATAGCGGATCTTCGCGGGCGCAAGGCCGGCGATATCGCCGGGCAGAACCGCCTCGAGCGCACTCGCCACGCCCTCGCCGGTGAAGCCCACCTGCCCCATGTGGCTGACGTCGAACAGCCCGGCGTTTTCACGGGTCCACAGGTGCTCGGCCATGATGCCCTCGTACTGCACGGGCATCTCGTAGCCGGCGAACGGCACCATCCGGCCACCGCGGGCGCGGTGCCAGGCGTCGAGGGGGAGCAGCTGGATCGCGGGCTCGTCGCCGTCTTCCTGGCCGTCGAGCGGGTCGGGCAGTGTCTCCGTCAGCGATTCGCTCATCAACCGTCTCCAGGCAAGGCACGCGATCGCCGTGCGGCGGGATGCCGCATCCGATCGATCGAAACCCCCTCTGTCACGGTGACCTGAGAGCTTTCGCCGGGCGGACCCGGCTTACCCCTTCGGTGGCCCCTCGAAGGGGCGCTTTCCAGAGTGTCGATGAGGCGGCGCGCGGTCCGTTTGCCTGAGAGATTCCGGGGTGGTTGCTCCTTCGGCGGCCCCCTTGCCAGGGGCTCTCTCCCGCGCGCGCCCATGCCGGCGGACCGGCATCGACATGGCCGCTCTGGCCGGGGCGGCAGGCTTAGTCAATCGCGAAGTGAGCGGGCCCCTTTTCCGTCATCCCGGCGAACGCCGGGATCCATGGACGCGATGGACCCACGGTTCGCGGACGACACCGGCCGCACGCATCCATGGATCCCGACTTCCGTCGGGATGACGGATGTTAGAGCGTGAGGAGCCCCCCCCGCTCAGCGCTGCGCGTTATACTTCAGCTGGTCGTCGGTCAGCTGGAAACCCACCAGCGCCTCGAACGTCGCGCTCAGCACGGCGCGGCGGATCTCGGGCCGCGTCAGCGGGTCGGTCGCGGCATCCTCGTCGCCGGCCTTGCGCTTCTTGGTCAGCTCCTGGCGCACCTCGTCGGGCAACGTCGCGGCGCTGCGCGCGATCTGGGTGGAGGCGGTGCCGCTCGCCTGCGCACGCGCCTGGCCGGCGTCGAAGTGGATCGCGATCTGGCCCTTGCGCTTGGCGGTCACCGCACCGCCGCCGCGGACGATCGCGATATAATAGGGCAGCACGACATCGCGCGGGGCATCGGTGCGCGTCCGCCGCGCCTGCACGTCGAAGGTGACGCCGGTCACGATCTGGTCGCCGGCGTCGTTGCAGGTGCCGCGCACGTTGGTCATATCGGCGACCACGTCGATCGCGCTCGCGTCGCGGCTGGTCGCGGGGTCGAACAGGGTGATGTCGCCGGTGCCGGCGGCGACGCCGACGGTGGGGCAGGCCGAGCGCACGGCGGTGATGCCGCCTTCCACGATCTCCCCCTTGCCGGCGCATCCGGAGACGAGGAGCGCAAGGGCGGACAGGCCGAGAATCGGGGTTTTCACGGGGACGCGTACCTTTGTCGAACGGGCAACCCACCCTCCGGAACCGCCCGGACGGCTTGGCGCGGCACCATAGGAACCGCCTTTCGCCCGCGCAAGCAATCGCGTAGAGCGCCGATCATGGCATCCCTTCCCGATCCGCACGCGGACAAGCTGCCGCTCGACCTGCTGATCGCCGCGCCGCGCGGCTTTTGCGCGGGCGTCGATCGCGCGATCCGCATCGTCGAACTCGCGATCGAGAAGAACGGCGCGCCGGTCTACGTCCGGCACGAGATCGTGCACAACAAGTTCGTCGTCGACACGCTGAAGGCCAAGGGCGCGGTGTTCGTCGAGGAACTGGACCAGGTGCCCGACGGCGCGCCGGTGGTCTTCTCCGCGCATGGCGTGCCCAAGTCGGTGCCGGCGGCGGCGCAGGACCGCGGACTCGACTATCTCGACGCGACCTGTCCGCTCGTCTCCAAGGTCCACCGCCAGGCCGAACGGCTGGTCGCCGCCGGCCGCCACATCGTGTTCATCGGCCACGCCGGCCATCCCGAGGTGGTCGGCACCTTCGGCCAGGTGCCGGCCGGCGCGATGTCGCTGATCGAGACGGTGGCCGATGCGGAAGCCTTCACGCCCGCGGACCCCGCCAACCTCGCCTTCCTCACCCAGACGACGCTGTCGGTCGACGACACCGCGGCGGTCGTCGGCACGCTGCAACGCCGGTTCCCGCTGATGCAGGCGCCGCGCGGCGAGGATATCTGCTACGCCACGTCCAACCGCCAGGCCGCGGTCAAGGCGATCGCGGCGGCGTGCGATGCGATGCTGGTGATCGGCGCGCCCAACTCGTCCAACTCCGTCCGCCTGGTCGAGGTCGCCGAGCGCGAGGGTATCCCGGCCCGACTGATCCAGCGCGCCGCCGATCTCGACTGGAGCTTCCTCGACGGCGTCGGCACGCTCGGCATCACCGCGGGTGCATCGGCACCCGAATTGCTGGTCCGCGAACTCGTCGATCTGCTCTCCACCCGCTTCGACGTGACCGAGCGCGAGGAAGAGACGACGCGCGAGACGATCGCCTTCAAGCTGCCGCGCGGGCTGGACGCGGCGGCGTAGGCTAACCGACGCGTCATCCCCGCGAAGGCGGGGATCCATAGTCGCTGGTCTATCGGCTCTATTATCTGCCGTCGTGGTCATGGATCCCCGCCTTCGGGGGGATGATGGATGGTCCTGATCGAGCGACTGAGCAACGCAAGGGGGGAACGATGGCCGTCTACACACAGGTTCCGGCCGAGGCGCTGGCAGCGTTCCTGCGCCGCTACGACGGTGTCGGCGATCTGGTCTCCGCCAAGGGGATCGCCGAGGGCGTCGAGAACAGCAATTACCTCGTCGACACGACCACGTCCCGCTTCATCCTGACGCTCTACGAAAAGCGCGTCGATGCCGGCGATCTGCCCTTCTTCCTCGATCTCCTCGATCATCTCGCCGCGCGCGGCCTGCCGGTGCCGCCGGCGGTGAAGGACCGCGACGGCGTCGCGATCCAGACGCTGGCCGGGCGCCCCGCCTGCCTGATCCGCTTTCTGACCGGCGTATCGCTGACCCAGCCGACGCCCGAGCAGGCGCGGACCGCGGGCGCCGCCCTGGGTCGCCTCCACGCAGCGGCGGCCGACTTTCGCGGCCACCGCCCGAACAGTCTCGGCGTCGCCGACTGGCGTCCGCTGCTCGAACGCTGCGGGCATGACCTCGACGCGATCGCCTCCGGCCTGTTCGCGCGCGTCGACGCCGCCCTAGCCGCCGTCGAGACCGCCTGGCCGCACGATCTGCCGCGCAGCGTGATCCACGCCGACCTCTTCCCCGACAATGTCCTGACATTGGGCGCCGAGGTCACCGGGCTCATCGATTTCTACTTCGCGTGCAACGACATCCGCGCCTATGACGTCGCGGTGATGCATAGCTCCTGGGCGTTCGATCCCGCAGGCGCGCCGCTCGACGGCGTCGGGCCTGCCCTCATCTCCGGCTACGACGCGGCCTTCGGCCTGTCCGATGCCGAGCGCGCGGCGCTGCCGGTGCTCGCCCGGGGCGCGTGCATCCGCTTTCTGCTCACCCGCGCCTGGGACTGGCTCAACACCCCCGCCGACGCGCTGGTCACGCGCAAGGACCCGCTCGCCTATCTGCGCCGGCTCGACTGGTACGACACGCACGCCGAGGCCTTCGCATGACCGAGACGCCGCAACTCGTCGAGATCGCCACCGACGGCGCGTGCAAGGGCAATCCCGGCCCCGGCGGCTGGGGAGCGCTGCTCCGCTTCGGCAGCCACGAGAAGGAGCTGTCCGGCGGCGAGGCGGTGACGACCAACAACCGCATGGAACTGACCGCGGCGATCGAGGCGCTGCGCGTCCTCACCCGGCCGTGCCGCATCCGCCTGTCGACCGACAGCAAGTACGTGATGGACGGCCTCACCCGCTGGATCCACGGCTGGCGCAAGAACGGCTGGCGGACCGCCGACAAGAAGCCGGTCAAGAACGCCGAACTCTGGCAGGCGCTGTTCGCCGAGACCCAGAAGCACGAGATCGAGTGGATCTGGGTCAAGGGCCACGCTGGTCACCCCGACAACGAACGCGTCGACAAGCTCGCCAGCGACGCCGCGCTGGCCGCCGCCAAGCGCCCGTCCTGACGCCGCCGGATCACCGCGCGAGCGGTGTCCGGTCGAACCGCGCGAGCAGCGCCGCGACATCGTCGTAGCGGGCGACCGCCTGACCCAACGCCGCCTCGTCGAACCCGCCGGAGCGGACCGCGACCGTCGCGACGCCGCACTTGCGCGCCGCCTCGATGTCATAGGGCGTGTCGCCGACCACCACGGCGTGCCGAGGCAGCACCCTTGCCTTCACCAGCGCCGCAGCGAAGATATCGCCGGCAGGCTTGGTGGTGGCGACGTCGTCCTTCGACGTCGTCGCGGCGACCACGTCGCCGACGCCGAGCAGCTCGACATAATGCTGCAATTCGTCGTCGCTCGCCGACGATGCCAGCACCACCTTGCGCCCGCTCGCCGCGACGTGGCGCAGCAGTGCCGCCGCGTTCGGAAAGGGGCGGACGCGGTCCAGATAGCGCGCCTTGAACACCTCGCCATGCCGCTCGGCGAGCCGATCCCGTTGCGCCTGCGGCAGGTCGGGCAACAGCGTCGGGACGAGCAGGTCGCCGCCCTTGCCGATCTGCCCGCGGATCGCGTCGCGATCGATTCGATGCCCCGCCTCGCGGAAGACGATATCCCAGGCCTCGACATGGAAATCGTTGCTGTCGACCAACGTGCCGTCGAGGTCGAACAGCACGGCGCGGACCTCTGGCCGCTGCCGGGTCAGCCATGCGGCGAGCGCCGCCGATCCGAGCAATGCGATACCGGTCCGGGCGTGCCCGCGCCGGCGCAGCAGCCGCAGCCCGATCGTCGCGGCCGCGCTGGTCGCCAGCCCGGCCTTGCCGAACCCCGCCGCCGCCGCAGCATGCGCCGCGGCCCGGCTGCTCGCGAATTCGCGCACGCCGCCGCCACCGCCGCCGCTGCGATCCGGTTCGCCGACCGCGCTCCCCGCATCGGCATGGCCGCTTGCCTCGCCCGCGACATGGTCCGCGACCCACGACCCGCGGGTGCCGAGCGGCAGCGGCGCGCCGGTGGTCGTGTCGGCGCGCGTCTGGTGTTCGAACTCGGCGTTGAGTTCCGCGCCGAACACCAGGATGTAGCTCGACAGGTACAACCAGGTCAGCATCACGACGACCGCGCTCAGCGATCCATAGGTCGCGTTATAGTTGCCGAAGTCGGCGACGTAGAT
>JBKBTU010000161.1:0-6322 GCA_046290715.1 Sphingomonas sp.
AGTGATTTGCCGTCCAGATCGTCGGAATGCGCGAAAAGGCCGAGGGTGGACGTGCCGGCACGGCGCGCGACCCAGTCGGCGAGGATCGACGCAAGACTCTGGATCGCGATCATTTCGGCGGCGGTGACGCGCACCGTGCCCTCGATGACCGCCGGATTCGCGGACGCTATGCGGAGGAAGGCCGCCGGGGTCGCCACCACCGTGTCTGCGTAGGGCTGCAGCCGTTTGGCCCGCTCGGGCGGCGACAGGCCGCGCTGCGATCGGACGAACCGCCGACCGCCTTTTCGAGCGCCTCGATCCTCTACGCCCGTGCCGCAGCGGAATTTGAGCATCGAGGACGACTATCAAATTGGGGTCGTTCGGAGGAACGTCGGAAGTACCGTGTGTCCCCATGGCATCGCCAGGTGCCTGCGTTTCGCGCGCTTCCGGTGCTAAGTTGGACGGAGATCTTGCGAGCGTCGACGCAATATCGACCGGATCAGTGGTCGACGAAGACCGAGGGCGGCGGGGCGGGCACCGTGGACGGCGACAACAGGGTGCCGGTATCGCGGTCGTAGCGGAATATCTCGTGAACCTCGCCGGTATCGACGGTCAGAAAGCCGGCGGCCAGGTCGTCTGCTACCATAATCCGTCGCGGTGTCATGCCAGGGCAGGTAACGTTGGCGCCGGCGTCGAATCCGCCGCTGCCCAGCGGGCGGATCAGGCACGGCACCGCACCGGTGCGGCCGAGTTCCAGCCATCCTTCCGGCGTGATACGGTGGGTGTAGACCGCCCGCCCGTCTGGCGCGATGGTGGTGAAGGTCTGGCCGCGGCCGAACCGCTGCTGGGGTGCGCCCAGCCCTTTCACGCCGACGACATTGTGGCTCAGCAGGCCGTCAGCCCCGATGTAATAATGGCCGATCTGCGTTCCGATATTGTCGGGCCAGCGCAAATGCATGTGCATGTGCGGCGGAGCATCGCGGTGATCGTGCGGCGCATTGGTGTCGAAGCCCATGATCTGGATCCGGCCGAGGTGCTCATGCTCCACCCATTCACCGAGGCCCAATTCGCGAACCACCTCCCGCTGCGCGAATTCGAGGGAATTGGCAGCGGCGCGTTGCACGGCAGGGAAGGGCCCCTGCGCATAGACACCCGCGCGGCGAGCGGGGTCGGCATGCTCGAAGCGCAACACCATCCCCGGCTCGACGATGTGCGTCGCGACCTCCGCAGCGGTGATCGCCTCGACCGCCACCGGCGGCATGGCGACCACCAGCCGACTTCCCTCGTGCCGGAACGGGACATCGCCACCTTCGAGGATCACCCGCCGGATATTCGCGGCACCATGGCCGAAGCCGAGTTCGAGCGTACGCATACGCGGAATCGACAAGGCGATGACGGTTTCGCGATCGTTGTCCGCATTCCAGTTCGCATCCGTAATCGGCGTGCAGGCGGTGCAACTCGCGGGATCGAAGTGCACCCGCGTGCCCGGACCGCGCTTGACGAATTTCAGGACCACCCGCACCTGCTCGTCGGCTCCCTGTGCCGCACCGGGTAGGGCGACGCCCAGCGTTACGAGCAGCACCGCTGCCAGACCTGCCGCCCTCACAGCCGCGGCTTCCACGAAAGGCCGAGCCAGAAGGTTCGGCCGACCGGGAAGAAGTAATTGACGAGGCTGCGGTCGATCCCCTGGCGGACGATGAACGGCTCCTTGGTCAGGTTCTGGACCTGACCGACCAATTCGACGCCCGGCTGCATGGCAAAGCGTGCCTGGACGTCGACCTGCTGGCGTGGTTCCTGGTACAAGTCGCGCGTCGGCGTATCGCCGTCGACCGACTGCACCGCGCGCCCGATCCGGTTGTAGGACGCACGCAGCTCGACCGGCCCGGTGACGTAGAAGGCGGTGAGGTTGGCGATATAGTCCGGCTGCTGGATCAGCCCACTGCTGCGCCGCACGGCGGGAAGGCCTGCGGCCACGCCCGCCGCGCTTACCGGCTGATCGAACGAACCGTCGAGCAGCGTGAAATTGGCGTTGACGCCAAGCCCCGGCACGAGGGCGATCCGGTCGAGCGTATAGCTGACCTCCAGTCCCTTGACGCGCGCCCGAGCGGCGTTGCGCGGCGTGCTGACGAAGACCGTCTGATAGGTCGTACCCTGGAAGACGGTGGCCGCCCCCTGCTGAGTCGACGTGAATATCTCGTCGCGGATATTCTTGGCGAAGCCCGCGACCGAGATCAGTCCCGCACCGCCCAGATACCATTCGTAGGACAGGTCGTAGTTCCACGCCTCGCGCGGCTTCAGGTTCGGGTTGCCGGTACTGACGGTGAGGGTGCCGTCGGTTCCGACGCCGAAGGTCGTGCGAGCGGCATATTGGCCATAATCGGGGCGGCCGATCGTCTTCGACACGCCGCCACGCAGCCGCATGCCGTCACCAAGCTGGACGGTCGCCAGAGCGGACGGCAGCCAGAAGCCATAGCCGGTGCGACGCCGCAACGGCTCATAGGCGGTCGCACCCTTTGCGGTCGGGGCCTGATTGGTATCGACGACCAGGCCGGTGTCGTCGTAGCGCACGCCGGCCTGCACGTCGAAGCGATCGGCGCGGAACACGCCCTGGATATAGCCCGCCTTCACCGTCTCCAGATCGCGAAAATCGTCGGCGGCATTGTTCGCGCGCTGGTCGGTGGCGACGAACAGCGACCGGCCGGCGTCGAACCGCTGCCAGGCCGCCGTACGGTTCACCAGCAGATAGGGCGCGCCCGGCGTTTCGTAGGTGGCGGGCGTCTGCGGATAGAGAATGTTCGTCAACGTGCCGAACGCCGCCTGGTTCGCCGCTGTGCCGGGGACATATTCGAGATAGCGCTGATCGTAGGACAGATCGGTCCGCGTCACTGCTGCGCCGACGTTCAGCCCCGGACCGCGATCGTCCGCACCGGCATTGTAGCCGAGGTTCACCTTGACGAAGTCGGTCGTCGAATCGAGATCGCGATTGATGTCGCGGAAATACAGCGCGCGATACGCATCCGGGCTGGCCGCCGTAGCAAGATCGTTGAGCGTCAGCCGCGGCCGGCCGTCGACGATCTGATAGGCATAGCCGAAAGCGGCCGAATAGCCGTTGGATGCGGCGCCGGCGCGGGGATTGGCGTCATACTTTATCATCTGGCGATTTTCGCGGTACGTCGCCTTCGACCGCGCGATCGTCGTGTCGAGGATCAGCCCGTCGCCGAAATCATGCCGGCCCTTGGCGTCGATCAGCCAGGTGTTGCGGGTCACCGGCTGATACGTCAGCCCCTGCTGTGTATCGCCCTGGGCGAACCGGCCGCTGGTCGGCGTGACGGCGGTCGGCGCACCGGTCGCGAGCGTCAGCGCTTCGTATCGCGTCTCGGTGTCGGTATCGTGGTAATAGCCGCAGAACAGCGACAGCTGCGTCGCCTCGTCCGGGCGCCATTCCAGCTTCAGATTGCCCGACAGGCGGGTACGCAGGTTCTCGAAGAAGTAGTCCTGGTTGCGCACCGGTGCGACGGTGCCGGTCGATCGGACGGAGAAGGCGGTACGGGCACCCGCCGCGGTGAAATAGCTCCATCCGGCGCCCGCGGTGTCGCCCGGCAATTCCGCCCGCGCGGTCGATGGCAGGCGCTGGTACTCGACCGACGCGACGACGCCGAATTGCTCGTTGGCGCCGAACAGCGTCGAGGCGGTGGCGTCGGTGCGGATCGCTGCGCCTCCGCTGCGCACCAGCTTGCCGGCGGTGTCGTTGTAGCCGCCATTGGCGTTGACGACGAAGAAGCGCTTGCCGTTCTGGTCGAACGCGCTTTTGGAGACGATGTTGATCTGGCCGCCGAGCGCGTGCGGATCGTATTGCGCGCTGACGCTCTTGATCGCCTCGATCCGCGCGACCAGCGATGCGGGCAGCATGTCGAGGCGCGCCCCACGGTAGACCCAGTCCGGCGAGGCCAGCGGGATGCCATCGATCGTGACGAGGTTATAGCGCGGATCGAGCCCGCGGATCGTCGCGCGCTGATAGATGTCGCGATTCTTGGTCGGATCGGCACCGCCGACGACGGAGACGCCGGTGATCCTGCGGCTCGCCTCGACGATGTTGAGATCGGGCAGCCGGCCGACATCGTCCTGCGATACCGCGTCCAGGATGACGGCCGCGTCCTTCTTCGCCTTGGTCGCCGATCGCTGCGAGGCGCGATAGCCGGTGACGACGATGTCGCCCTGATCGTCCGCTTCTGGTGTTGGGGCAGTCTGTTGCGCAGACGCATGGCCCGGCACGGACACGCCTATCGCCGCTGCCAGCAGCATCGTTCGACTTGAAAACCTCACCTCAGAACCCCCGTGCCATCAATACATATCATTCTGTACGATATTAATTTGACACTTTGATGGCGGCGCGTTCTAGTTCCCGGTGAACGGCAACGGAGATGTCCCGAACGTGGCGACCAAGGACCATCGGCTGACCCCGCGCGCGCGCCGAGTGCTCGCTCTGGTGCGACGAAAGGGAAGCGTCTCGCGATCCGACCTGATCCGCGACACGGGGCTGTCGGGCACCGCGGTGTTCCGGGCGACCGAGGAACTCGAGGCGGCGGGCTTGCTGCGTACCGGAGAGAGTGTCGTCCGGGGGCGCGGCCAGCCGAGCGCCATGATGCATATCGTCGCCGAAGCGGCGTTCGGCCTGGGCCTGTCGGTGATGACCGATCGCGCCGACGTGGTGCTGCTAGACCTTGCCGGCGCGGTGCGGGCGCGGCGCGACGTGAGCGCGCCCGGCATGACGCGCGCCGCGATCCTGGACAAAGTGGCCGCGTTCAGGGACGAACAGCCGGTGCGCGATCGGATCGTCGGGATCGGGGTCGCCATCGCCGGATTCTTCACCGGGCCCGCCGTCGTCAATCCCGGCGCGGAACTGGACGATTGGGCGCTGATCGACCTCGCCGACGCGGTGGGACGCGCGCTTGGTATTCCGGCGGTGGTGGAGAATATCGCCAGCGCCGCGGCGATCGGCGAGCGCTTGCTGGGCGTGGGCGTCGATCATGCCAGCTTCTGCTACGTCAATGTCGCGGCGGGCTTCGGCGCGGGACTGGTCGATGGCGGACAACTGGTTCGCGGACGCCACGGCAATGCAGGCGAGATCGCGGGGCTGTTTGCCTTGGCCGGCCGCACGACGCCCAATCTCGCCGACCTGCGGGAAACGCTTGCGCGGCACGGGACCGCCTGCGACGGTATCGCGGATCTCGTCACGCGGTTCGATCCTGCGTGGCCGGGCGTCGATGCCTGGCTGGCGGAGCGGCAATCCGCGTTCGCGTGGCTGTTCCAGATGCTGCGCTACACGCTCGATTGCGAAGCGATTGTGCTGGGCGGGCGGCTTCCGCGCCCATTGGCGCAGCGGATCGTCGATGCGACGGTCTGGCCCGAATTCAGCCTGCCGGCGCGGCGCGGGGTGCGGGCGCCGGCGACGCTGTTGATGGTGGCGGCGCTTGATCCGGAACTGGCGGCACCGCTGGGCGCGGCATCCCTGGTCCTGCATCGCGCGATGTTCGACTGAGCCGGCGCTCGCTCAGCGCCAGCAGCAGGCCGCCGAGCGCGACCAGCAGCAGCGCGGCGATCATCGTCAGCGACCGCATCAAACCCGGCGTCGCGAGAGCAGTTCGATAGGGCGCGTCATGCAGCGCATGGCCCAACCACAGCATCGCCACGCCCTGCGCAGCCTTCGACACGGCGGTGAGCGACGCGATGCGCTGGAGATTGGCCGACTGATCGTCCCCGCGGATCGCCGCATCCCAGACCATCAGCCACACCCCGCCACTTCCGATCCCGAAGCCGAGGCCGGCGACTGCGACGCCGATCCCGCCGGCGCGCGGTGGGTCGGCAAGAGCGAGCGCCGCCACTAGTGCGCATCCGCCAGCGAGCGTCGGCGGCAGGTGGGGGGATAGCCGGTGGCCGGCGACCGCCCAGACGGGCTGGCACAGGATCGCGCCCAGCGAGGCCCAGATCATGATGCCGATACCCGTCCCGCCATAGGCGGCGGCATAAGGCTCCATGGCTCGGAACATCGTACTGCCGGCCGTCGCCGCACAGGCGATGGCGAGGACGAAAGCACCGGGCAGGGCGGCGCGCCGGCCGGGATGGGATGCTTCAGGCGTGGCAGGGGCCGCGATGCCGCGCGTCCTTGCAAGACGGCGGGCGCTGATCACGGCTGCCCCGGCGACGATCGCCGCCCATGCGGCATGCGGCAGGGCGCTGCCCGTGTCCGCCAGCAGCAGCGGCGCGGCGACCGCGGCAATCAGCAGGCTGGCGGATCCCCCGCAGACGTTGCGCGCGGCGAGCAGGCGCATTCGCGCCGCGGAGC